>JBFWMP010000034.1:0-21248 GCA_050251575.1 Clostridia bacterium | reverse complement strand
AGTCGTTTGGGATAGGATATTTCGAAGATTTTTCACCCTATCGGCTAAGGGACTTAAAAGATGCGATGGTTCGTATGCCAAAGGTGCTAATGACAAAGAGGCCGGAGTTTTTAAAACCCGAAGATACCCAAAGGCAAAACGTCAAGAAAATACGTAAGGGGAATAAAAAATGACCAAAAGATTTGAATTAAGCAGTATAGACATGATGACATTTTTGATACAGTCAATGGTAGGGATTAGAATATTGGCATTACCAAGAGAAATTGCACGGTGCGCAGAAACTGACAGTTGGATTTCTGTTTTGGTAGGAGGAGTCTTTGTGCTCATCATTGCCTTAATGCTGTACTGGCTAGGCATTAAATATCCCGGTAAAAATGGTTCGCAGATTGCTGAAAAGGTTTTTGGAAAGCTTTTAGGTAAGATGGCCCTGGTCATAATCGCTATTCATACCATAGGTTCTATGGGGTTGGGTGCAAGGGCTTTTGGAAACAGCATAAAGCTTTTCCTGCTGTCAGAAACACCTTTGATGGTTATTGCAGCCATTATGGTATTATTAGCCCTGTATGCCTTGGTAAAGGGTCTTAAGACAATTTCAACTTTAGTGAATATACTTTTACCGCAGTTGTTATTTTTCATTGTTTTTATACTCATCCTTCCTTTTAGAAAGGTAGATATACAAAATATCCTGCCCGTATTTAGCAACGGTATAAAACCTATCCTACGAGGTTCTCTTGAGGTGGTAGATGCTCTTTATGGATTCACTATTATTGCCTATATTATGCCATATTTTAAAGAACGGGAGAGCACGAAGAAGTGGATATTTGCCGGTGTAGGGATTGCAATCGCAATTTACTTGGGAATAATAATGATATGTCTATTGGTTTTTGGGGGAAAGGAGGTAACACGCCTTCTCTATCCTACCTTGAGTTTGGCCAAGTCCATTCAGTTAAAATCTCAGATTATTGAGCGGGCAGAAAGCTTCTTTATGATTGCATGGGTGATTGCCACTTTTGTTATGCTGACATTATCTTATTTTGTAAGCTATGAAAATTTAAAAGTGTTGTTTGGTTCTACCAAAGGCAGATTGATGATTTATATCCAGCTGCCTTTGATTTGGTTTGTTACGATGCTTCCCCGAAATACTGCGCAGCTTCAAGTATATACTCACTACCTCAATCTAGTAGGGAGGGTGATTATGCTAATGATAGTGCCGGTTCTAGTAATAGTGACACTCTTTAAGGAGAGGAGAAAAAAGAATGAAACATAGAATTATGCTTTCATTGCTAGGTATACTTTTGCTCACAGGTTGTTGGGATAATGTGGAGATTCATGAAAGGGGTTATGTATTAGGGGTAGCCATTGATAAAGCTCAACCCATCCCTAAAGGGCAAGAACCGGAAAAAGATTATTTGAGTGAGAGGGATATCGAAAAAATGCCGTTGCAGCAGGATAAGGCTCAATATGCTTATACCCTCCAGATTCCGGTTGTGGCAAAGGCAAAAAACCGGCCGGCCGGAGCCGGCGCAGGGAGTCAGGGTGATGCTACATGGGATATGACCATCATAGGGAATTCCTTTATGGAAGCAAACCGTGAGTTTTCTACTCGGATTGAAAATCCTCCATTCTATGAGCACCTTCAAGCGATAGTAATAAGTGAAGATGTAGCACGGGAAGGAGTTTCAAAGGTTTTAGACTTGTTTTTAAGAGACCCCGAAATGCGAAGAAGAACAAGACTTTTTATTGCGCCGGGAGAAGCAAAAAAGATTATCAATGTAGCTCCTAGAATTGAAGATTATCCATCTCTCTATCTTGCAGGCTTATCTACTAACTTTGAGCGTACCGCAAGAATGGTATATGTGGCCGATTTAGGACAAATATCGGAAAATCTCCATGCCGGCATAGATTTCGTACTGCCACGGGTAGTGGCAACCAAGGATGAAATCAAAAATGCCGGCGCCGCTGTATTTAAAGGGGACAAGATGGTAGGGTGGTTAGGAGAGATTGATGTCATTTTTTTGCTGTGGGTTAGAAACTATGTACAAGGTGGTGTTATTGTCATTGAGGATACTCATGAGCATAAAGGATTGGTCACTTTGGAAGTGCTTAAGGTTGATACCAAAGTAAGGCCTATGGTTGAAGGAGATAAGATAAAAATGTCTATAGATATAAAAGCGCAATTCAATATTGCTGAAAAATATGAAATTGGACGTGAAAGTGCTTTTGATGATGAATATATAAAAAGGCTGGAGAAAAAAGCGGCAGACTATATTAAGGAACAAATACAGGATACTATAAAATATGTGCAGAAGAAATATGGAACGGATATATTCTTTTTTGGCTTGCAAATGAAGCGGTATCAGCCAAAGGTATGGAAACAAGTAGAAGATGATTGGGATGATATTTTTAAAGATATTGAGACTGAGATTACAGTAAAAGCAAGAATAAAGCAGATCGGTACTATGAAATAAAAATAAGAAGTGAGTCAATGAGAGACCATTGACTCACTTTTTATTTCTGCAGCATACCTTTAAATATCCGGGACATTTCTGCATAAGCAGCTTCTTTGTCTGGTTGAGCGATGTCAGAGTTATTTTTAATTTCATCATAGGTTTGCTGCAGAGAATGGCTCTTGCTTACCTGCTCAGTGGTAAGATTCAGCTTTTGAGCAATTTCATTAATATCTGCCATAATAACACCTTCTTTCATAATATAATTAGTATTCCTCCATAACTTATTTTTAATCATGAAAGAGTTGGAGAAAATCATTATTTCTGCTACTATAATATTAAATACAAAAAAGGGAACAAAGGGCTGAGGGAAATGAACTATGTTTATATTGTTGAATGCAGTGATGGGACTTTCTATACGGGATGGACCACCGATGTACAAAAGAGAATTCAGCGGCATAATCAGGGAAAAGGTGCAAAATACACGCGTTGGAGACATCCGGTCAAGTTAATATATATAGAAGAATTTGAAACAAAGAAAGAGGCTACTAAGCGGGAATACGAGATCAAACAGCTATCCAAAAAAGAAAAAATAAAACTTGCAAATATATCATAAAAAGTATTGATATATTTTTAACGATGTGGTACAATTCAATTAAGTTAAAAATTTAACAATAAGGTGAGGAGCGAGTTATATGAAAAAGTATTTAAGAATTGAAATGTCTGATGGTATACAATATGATATTCCGGCTGAAGTGATTGCAGAAAATAGGGCAGTATATTTTGACCAAAATTCAGATGACAGGATGCCTTATCATGGAAGTTGCCTTCCACCAAGATTGCATAACAGTGAAAAGGAGTATGCTCTTGAACATGATGAATTATTAATGGAGTGGGCTACAAAAAATATGGATTGGAATTCTTTAAAGCAATATGCGATTAAAGTCAAGGATTCAGATGCAGATTATAACGAAGATTGGAAGATGAAAAATAAGGAAATAGTCAAATATTGATATTGATAATAAGCAACATATAAAATGACGAATGAGTCAATAGGGAACTTTTTATTGACTCATTCGTCATTTCAAGTATAATTATTAAATTATACTTACCGGACATAGTCGAAATAAATGTTAAATTTATGAAAATTTTGAAGAATAATGTTGAAATTTCAAAAAAATTATGGTAGAATATACAAAAATAAGCAAATGAATGTTATTATGAGACCATATTTTTTCTTATATTGTAGGAAGTACACTTAAAGGTATGGTTAGTAAGAGAAAGTCTTTCTAAATATTATACGACATCAAGGGGGGGATAGAAATGGCAGGTTTAGTGGAAGTATCTAATAGAGAAATTCTGATCTTAAGTGAGAAGATGGAAATTATTTATTCTACGTTAGAAGATATTGACTTGATTTATGATATTATCAAGAATTCAGATTTTGCCATGGAAATCCAGAATAACGATTGTCTTTATAAGACATATGAGAGTTGTACAGTAGCAGTACAAAAGAGTCCAATAAAACAAGGCTTCTATTATATAGTAAAGATAGAAAGATTAGACTGTGAAAATGGTCGTACCCATAATAAAAGTTGTTTGAAACATCAGCAGGGACAGAAAAGGCTGCGAAATTGTATTGAAGTGATTAGAGCGACATTGAATGATATGACGACTAGTCCTTATGGATTTAAGCTGACTGATGAAATATTAGTAGTAAGTCAGCAGCTTGACGAGTTGATTGCTTTATATATGCAGGGGTAGTTTTCTTTAATTAAATTCGATCATATTCTTGATTATATTTTAAATGTGATGTACACTATATATCAGAAAATATGGAGGTATGTCGCATGGAGAAGATAGCATGGAAAGAAAGAATAAATCTAACAATGCTTGCGGATTTTTATGAGCTTACCATGGCAAATGGATATTTCGAATATGGCTTGAAGGATAAAATTGCATATTTTGATATGTTTTTCAGAAAGGTGCCTGATGGCGGAGGCTTTGCTATTATGGCAGGTGTAAGACAGCTGATTGAATATATCAATGATCTTGAGTTTAGCGATGAAGATATTGAATATCTCAGAAGTAAAAAGATGTTTAGTGAAGTATTTCTGAAATACATGAGAAACTTTCGGTTTACGTGTGATGTATGGGTTGTTCCGGAAGGAATGCCGATATTCCCTAGTGAACCGATTGTTGTTGTTAGAGGTCCGATTATAGAAGCACAATTCATAGAGACGATGGTGCTGCTAACCATTAATCACCAAAGTTTGATAGCGACAAAGGCAAATAGGATTGTCAGAGCGGCACAAGGAAGACCTGTTTTGGAATTCGGTTCTCGCAGAGCACAAGGATATAATGGTGCTATTATGGGTGCAAGAGCATCGTATATCGGAGGTTGTAAGGGAACTGCCTGTACTATTGCTGACAGGGATTATGACGTACCTGCTGTTGGAACTATGGCCCATAGTTGGGTTCAGCTGTTTGAATCCGAATTTGTAGCTTTTAAGGCATATGCAAAGATCTATCCTGAAAGTTGTGTATTATTAGTAGATACATATAGTGTCTTGAAATCAGGGATTCCTAATGCAATAAAGACTGCTAAAGAAGTACTTGAACCGGCAGGTCATAGATTAAAGGGAGTCAGGATTGACAGTGGGGATATTACGTACTTGTCGAGAGAAGCAAGAAAAATGTTAGATGAGGCCGGCTTGGAAGATTGCAAGATTACTGCGTCCAATGCATTGGACGAGTATATCATTCGTGACATTTTAGTACAGGGTGCGAAGGTAGATATGTTTGGTGTAGGGGAAAGGCTTATTACCTCTAGATCCGAGCCTGTATTTGGAGGAGTTTATAAGCTATCTGCCATAGAGGAAGACGGCAAGATTATCCCTAAAATAAAACTAAGCGAGAATGTCGAGAAAATTACAAATCCTTCTTTTAAACAGGTATATAGATTATTCAACAGAACTACAGGCAAGGCTATTGCAGATGTAATCACGCTGGCCGATGAAGAGATTGACGATACTAAACCTTATGAAATTTTTGACCCTGAATATACGTGGAGAAGAAAAGTGATCACAAATTTTTATGCTACAAAGCTTCTGGTTCAAATATTTGAAAAAGGGCAGTGTGTCTATGATAGTCCTGATTTAGAAATTATTAGAGAAAATTGTGAAAATGAGATCGATAAACTTTGGGATGAAGTGTTGAGATTTGAGAATCCGCATAAATACTATGTAGATTTATCGAAATCGCTTTGGAATGTTAAACAGAAGCTTTTGGAAGAGCAGGCGGCTTTTAGGAGACAAGGCAGCTTCTAGAAGAGGAGGAAACCTGTGTGAAGAAATTAGTTAGAGGATTATCTCAAAATGATGTTTTTCAGAATGGTCAAGATCATTCCCTACAACATACTGCGATCATTTGTATGTAACATCAAATTTTGTAGGGAGCGGTCCTGACCGCTCAGCATTTTTAGAAAGTTCTTCGACATTTTTTAGCAGCAATGACTTTTCACATCTTCTTTTTTGATCATATGGATATGATCTATACCTGCTTCTTGATAGACTTTCCCATAAGGTATAAAACCCAGTTTTTCATAGAACTTTTGGGCTTGCAACTGAGAATGAAGATGCACTTCTTGTGCACCGAAGTCAAAAGCTTTGCGCACGAGCATACGAACAACTAAGTCACCAAAATGTTCGCCTCTGCGTTCTTTTAATACAGCGATTCTTCCTAATAAATACTCCGTATTCTGAATAACCAATCGTCCGGTTGCTATGGGTATATTATTCTCATATATAACAACATGATAGGCAATAGAATCCAGTTCATCTTTTTCGATCGCTTCAGGAATATTCTGTTCTTCTATAAAAACCTTCTTTCGTATTCCATAGGCATCATAAAAATCTTGTATTCCTTTAGACCATTTTGTTTTAATCATTATTCTCACCTTTTTATTTATATTATATAAAAAACAAGGGATGATTTCAAATAAAAAACTGTTTAAAAATCAAGTTTAGTAGTTTTTTGCATATGATAGGTAGTATAGAGATGTATAGAAATGTAGAAAAATACAAAGAATTAATAAGACATCTTAACATAATATGCTATGATAGCCATAAATCTCTACAAAATACAGATATATGGCGAATAACAAGCAAAATATGAAGAATACCACTGTAAATAGTTAAGATAAGAGATATTGCCTAATTTTTAACTTAGTTAGATTTTTATATATAAAGTATTCCGTGTTATAATGTCAAAGTATATATAAAATTAAGGTGAGCTCCACCTGAACCCAACAATCCTATTTACAATCATATTAGGAGAGAAATAAATGAGAATAATTATAATTGGTGCTGGTAAGGTAGGTTATAAACTTGCAGAGAGCCTTTCTGAAGAAAATAATAGTGTTGTTATTATTGATAAAGATTACAATATATTAAAGAAAGCAGAAGAAGAGCTTGATGTTATGAGTATTAAGGGCAATGGAGTAAGCACGAATGTGCTTGTAGAAGCAGGCGTAGAAAAGGTAGATTTGCTTATTGCTGTTACGAATAGCGATGAAATCAATATGCTATGCTGTCTTACCGGCAAGAAGTTAGGTGCGGCGCATACTATCGCTAGAATAAGAGATCCTGAGTATGCTAAGGAACTGTTGCTTCTAAAGGAAGAGCTTGGCTTAGATCTTGTTATTAACCCTGAACAGGCGGCTGCAGAGGAGATAGCCCGTTTGCTGCATTTTTCTTCTGCTATTAATATGGAAAACTTTGCCAAAGGCAGGGTCAGAATGGTAGATATTAAAGTGGGAAGCGGTATGCCGTTTATTGGACGTAAATTAAAAGAAATCTGGTATAATAATTCTCCGACAGTATTGATTGGGGCAGTAGTCAGGGACGAACAAGTCATTGTCCCAAATGGTAATTTCGAGATTATGGAAAATGATGAGATATTTGTTATTGGTAAAACAGCCAGCGTTTATCAGTTCTGCAAGTTTTGTGGAAAGAGTCCTGAAAAGATGAGAAATATCATGATTCTTGGTGGTGGCAGAATCACCTATTATCTCACTAATTTATTGAAAGAGATAGGAACCAAGATAAAGGTTATTGAGATTAATAAAGAGCGATGTGTAGAGCTTGCTGAGCTCTTGCCAAATACTCTTGTTATTAATGCAGATGGTACGGAGGAGCAAGTGCTTTTATCTGAAAATATTAACAGTATGGATGCATTTGTTGCTATTACCGGTATGGATGAAGAAAATTTATTATCATCGCTCGTGGCAAAAAAGAACGGTGTTAAGAAAGTCATTACTAAAATCAGCAGGACAAATTATACTAATTTGGTGAAGGAGCTTGGTCTTGATAGTATTATTAGCCCTAAGCTTATTGTCACAAACCAGATATTAAAATATATCAGAGGTAAAAATGTAGAGTCACTTTATAGATTTATTGAAGGACAGGCTGAAATTGTAGAGTTTGTATCAGATGAGGGAGATGCTTACTTAGGTATTCCGCTGAAGAATTTAAAGCTTCCTAAGGATATTATTATTGCAACAATTGTTAGAAAGAATGAAGTAGTGATTCCTCATGGTGATGATGTGATTAAAAAAGGAGACAGGGTGATTATAATCACAAGACACAAGGGAATCTCTAATCTGAACGAGTTGTTTAATGCAACAAAGGGAGGAATACAAAGTGAACTTCGCAATGGTCTTAAAAAACTTGGGAATATTATTAATATGTGAAGCTCTCTCGATGTTTCCGTCTCTTTTAGTAGCTGCAACATACGAAGATGGTGATGTGCTTGCATTTGCATACACCATCTTTATTGTGACTGCTGTTGGCTGTGTATTGGCATTATTAATCAAGCCGAAATCAAAGAACATTTATGCCCGCGATGGTTTTGCTATTGTTGCCATTGGCTGGATCTTAATATCTTTTTTTGGTTCACTTCCTTTCGTTTTCAGTGGAGTGATCCCATCTTTTATAGATAGTTTTTTTGAGTCAAGTTCAGGCTTCACGACTACAGGTGCCAGTATATTAACTCAGATAGAAGGATTGCCAAGAGGGATACTATTTTGGAGAAGCTTTACCCATTGGGTAGGAGGTATGGGAGTACTTATACTTACATTGGCAATACTTCCTTCAGTAGGTGCAAATACTTTCCAAATCATGAATGCGGAAAGTCCGGGTCCAAATCCCGGAAAATTAGTTCCTAAGGTAGGACAGACTGCCAAAATACTTTATAGCATATATGGAGCTATTACGGTATTAGAAATCATTTTCCTGGTAGCAGCAGGCATGCCGATATATGATGCTTTTATTCATACGTTTGGCACGGTGGGAACAGGTGGATTTTCAATCAAGAATGCAAGCGTAGGGGCTTATAATAATGTTATCATTGAAGTGATTATCACTGTTTTTATGTTAGCGTGCGGAGCAAATTTTGCATTATATTATTATGCTTTAAAAGGAAATATAAAAAGTTTTTTGAAAGATCAAGAGTTCAAGCTATATATCACCATAATCTTTGCTTCGATTTTGCTTATCACTTTTAATATCAATGGACAGATTTATAAGACAATAGGTGAAGCACTAAGATATGCATCATTTCAGGTAGCTTCAATTATTACTACAACAGGATATGCTACTGCGGATTTTAATCAGTGGCCGACTTTCAGCAAGGTTATTTTGTTTTTTCTTATGTTTATCGGCGGCTGTGCAGGTTCGACCGGTGGAGCAATAAAACATATAAGAATACTATTGATGTTAAAGATCATGAAAAGGGAGTTAATGAAAATTATCCATCCTCGAGCGGTTTATTCTGTAAGGGTAAATGGAAAGAGTGTTAATGAAGATGCATTAAGTGAGGTGTTGGGTTTCTTTTTCATGTATATGATTATCTTCGCTGTAGCGGTACTGATTGTATCAATGGATGGGAAGGATATGGTAACGACTATATCATCGGTAGCTGCGACCATTGGCAATATTGGTCCGGGTTTTGAAATGGTTGGAGCAGTAGGTAACTATTCAGAATTTTCTGCCTTGAGCAAGCTTGTACTATCTCTTGCTATGATTATCGGGAGACTTGAGATATATCCAATTCTTCTATTAATGATTCCTTCCTTTTGGAAAACAAGTTTATATTCTATTTAAAAACACCTGCCGTTATGCGGAGGCCACTGAAAAGCCCGTCTTGTGTCATTCTGAATGGAACGAAGTGAAATGAAGAATCTTTAAAGTTGCTTAAGTGCTAAGATCCTTCACTTACGTTCAGGATGACATCTCGAGCTTTTTTTGCTTAATCATACTTTTTCAGTGGCCTCGTTATGCGGCAGGTGTTTTTAGGTATTGTTGAATCAAAGCGTAAAACATTGACCACGGTATTCGATATTCACTATTCTAGAGTGATACTCCTTTGAAGTGATATCACGTTTCAGGGCTTCAAACATAGAATACTTGTTTCCGAAATGCATGGGAAATACTTTTTGTGCATCTATTGTTGTCATGAAGTAATCTAAACCAAGTGTATAAAATTCCTCTAGCCTTGGGTCTACAGGAATAAAGGCAATATCGATATTCTTTCCCTTTAACATATCGATTTGACTTTTATAGAATGTTTTCATGTCTGTATTATATTTATGGCTTTCGCCTTTCCAATGCCACCAGTTTAAATCACCGGAATGAAAAATAGTAATACCATCAATATTAACAAGGAATGCTGCGCCAATATCAGTAGAATCAAGCACATCAATATGTACATCATCAATATTATAATGATTACCGGGACTTGTGAAAATGATATTTTCAGCAGCAGGAGCAGAAATATCTGATGAAAGTATGTATTTAATATTTCTGACTTCATTTCTCCACTTTAGTATGACGGGATTAAAATGATCCGAATGGCTGTGAGAACAAAAGACAACTACGTTCTTTTCTGCAATTTGCTCCGGACGGATAACCCCTGTCTCTAATTTGGCAGGTTGCCGGATAGGATTATCCATATAATAGTCAAAAACTATAAAGTGTTCTTCTGTTTCCACAGCAAAGCCGCTGTGAAAAAGATACCATATACGAACTTTTTTATTCATAAGTATAAATCACCTCATTATTTGCGTATAGTTATTTGTGTCCCGTTAAGCTGGATTTACGTGTACAACCACATCTTCTGTATCTTTAAAGCTCTTCACCTTTTCTCTTATTTGGGCTGCAATGCTGTGACCTTCGCGTACCGTCATATCTCCAGGCACTGATACTTTTACTATGATGATAAATCGCAGACCGATAGGCTTTGCAGTGACATCGTCTACATGCTCCACTCCAGTTATGGACTCAATGGTATCAATAATATCCTTTTTCACCATTTCGTCAATATTCGTATCCATTAAGACGTTGTACGAGCTGCTAAATATACGAATACCGGTAAGTGCTATCCACAAAGCAATGCCTATACCCACTACACCGTCCAACCAGAATATTCCCTGGCTCCCTAAAATAATACCCAGTAATGTAGAAGAGGTAACAAAAACATCATTGCGGTGATCTTCAGCATTTGCCAGAATCAGCAGATTATCTTCACGCCGCCCTGCATTTCTTGTATAAATAAATAAGATAAGCTTTAGTATAATTGTAAATACTGCAATTCCAATCAGCCACCATGAAAAGACAAATTCCTTACGATCAATAATCGTATTTAATGAATCTATCAATATTTTATAAGCCACCAATAGCAAAGAAAAGCTTATGATCATAGAAAATATGTATTCAGCCTTTCCATGACCATAAGGATGATTGCTATCTTCAGGCTGGCTTGCTATTTTATTGCCTGCATAAGTTGCAATAGAAGCAAAGACATCTCCTGCACTGTTAAAGCCGTCTGCAATCATTGCCTGGCTTCTGCTAAAAAAGCCAATAGTCAGCTTTAGAGCCAATAAAATAATATTTGCTGCAATACCTAAGATAGCAATTTTTTTAGTTAATTGGAAACGATCCATCATATCACCTTTAGTAAAATTATACTACTTATTATAGCCATGTATAATAGTAATTGCAATATTACAATAAATTATACTGCCTGTATGATTCCGCATGCTAGTCGTTTGCCTGCATCTCCTGCAGGTTGTGTGCGATAATCGTCAGGATTTTGATGAATGATAATCGATTTGCCTATAGCTTCTGCCGGCTTAAATTTATTGGTATAGAAGCACATTTTTGCATAGCCATTGTTTGAGAATAGTACTGGAAAGTCTCCTGGATGATTACCATGAGGCTGATTGGCAGGATTCCAGTGTTCCCCAGCAGCTTGAAAAGGATTATCGGGAGAACCTACTTCACAATTGCCATTTTGATGGATATGAAAGCCGTGAGGACCTATTGGATTACTTCCTTCTGTACCCGGATGGTATGGTGGAAGTCCGGATACTTCTACAGTAACTTTGGTACCGTTTGATTCCTCTTCAAATTTCACATTACCTCTAATGTCAGGAGCGAGAGGACCACCATTTATATATGCGATTGCTTTTAGATGATTATTCTCTCTCGATATCCACCAATAGTATTGACTCTGTGGATTTGCGTATATTTGTTGCCCCCAATAGGGATACATGACTCTATTGTTATACATATCCATAATATTTACTCCTTTACAATTAATATAATAGCTAAACACGCTACATAGGTTGGAAATTAGAACTATATTACAGTCTATGATATTTACATAAATTATGTTCCACTTCAATCATTATTAGCACTCTTGATATATGAGTGCTAATTTTATCTTGACAAGCAGTTTTCACTAGGTATAAAATATTGAATGCTGAGAGGTATCTCTTTAGCATTGATAAATGAAATAGGAGGGATTGCAATGATTCATGAAAATGGAAATATTGCGGTACACACCGAGAATATTTTCCCTATTATTAAAAAATGGTTATATTCGGATAAAGACATCTTTATTCGCGAATTAGTTTCTAATGGCTGCGATGCGATCAATAAGCTCAGAAAGCTGGTTGCAATCGGTGAAGCAAGTGTAGAAGAGGATACGAAGTATCGTGTGAAGGTGATTTTTAACAAAGAAAATAAAACACTTCAATTTATAGACAACGGAATAGGTATGACGGCAGAAGAGGTTAAAAAGTACATAAATCAGGTGGCTTTTTCTGGGGCACAAGACTTTTTGGAAAAGTACAAGGATAAAACCGATGAAGGAAGTCAGATTATAGGACATTTCGGATTGGGATTTTATTCTGCTTTTATGGTGGCTAACCGCGTTGAAATTGATACCCTTTCCTATCAACCGGGTGCAGAAGCAATAAGATGGACCTGCCTCGGAGGAACTGAATATGAGATGGACATTTTAGAACGCAGTGAAAGAGGAACAACTATTACCTTATATATGGCTGAAGACAGCGAAGAATTTTTAGATGACTTCAAATTAAGAGAAGTTTTAACAAAATATTGTTCCTTCCTTCCTATAGAAATTTATATGGAAAATGCAAACCCGGAAAAGAAGGAAGAAAAAGAGGGAGAAGCTCCTGTAGAACCACAACCTATTAATGATACGCACCCACTGTGGACTAAAAAACCCATGGACTGTACTGATGAGGAATATAAGGAGTTCTACAGCAAGGTATTCCATGATTTTAATGAACCTTTATTTTGGATTCATTTAAATGTGGATTATCCTTTTAATTTAAAAGGAATTCTTTATTTTCCGAAATTAAAACATGAGCTTGAAAGTAGTGAGGGACAGATTAAGCTATTTAGCAATCAAGTGTTTGTAGCAGATAACATTAAAGAAATCATACCGGAGTTTTTAATGCTGTTGAAGGGTGTCGTTGATTGTCCGGATCTTCCACTTAATGTATCCAGAAGCTTCTTACAGAATGATGGGTATGTTAAGAAAGTTTCAGCACATATAACAAAAAAGGTTGCGGATAAACTTACAGGATTATTTAACACTGAACGAGAGAATTTCAATAAGTATTGGGATGATATTCATCCTTTCATTAAATATGGCTGTATTCGAGATGAAAAATTTTATGAAAAAGTGAAGGATATTACTATTTATAAAACCATTAACGGTGAATATGTTACTTTAAAACAGTACCTAGACAAGAATGAATCTACGCATAAAGATAAGGTGTTCTATGTGACTAATGAGAAGCAGCAGGCTCAGTACATTAGCTTGTTCAAAGAACAGGGATTGGAGGCTGTACTTCTGCCTTCAAGTATTGACGCGCACTTTATTCAATTTCTTGAAATGAAGGAAAAAGAAATTAAGTTTAACCGGATTGACTCAGATCTTTCTGAAAGTCTGAAAGATCTGCCTGCAAGTGATGAAGCTGCAGATGATAAAGAAGTCAACGAGAGCTTGGAAAAAGTGTTTAAAGAAGCACTGAATAATGATAAGTTAATAATCAAAATTGAGAATCTTAAGGCTGTTGGCATGTCAGGAATAATTCTTCTATCAGAACAATCCAGAAGAATGCAGGAAATGAGTGCAATGTTCGGCGGCATGGATATGAGAAACATGTTCCCTGAAGAACAAACACTGGTTTTGAATAAGAATAATGAACTGATTAAGAAGGTTATTTCCTTGAAGGATGACCAGGCAAGAAAAGAAGATGTGAACATGATATGCGAACAGGTTTATGACCTTGCAATGATGAGCCATAAGCAGCTTGAGCCGGACGCAATGACCCGATTTATAGAAAGAAGCAACAAAATACTAACAAAACTTGCAAGGTGACAGGAGACGATTCTATTAACCCTCTGGTATACAGTTTGGGGACAGTTGATTTTGCATAATTTTTTATAAAAACACGGGACAGGTATGCATTTTGAAATACAGCATATCTGTCCCGTGTTTTATGCGCTAATGTTTATAAATTCCAGCAATGGTTAAGAGGTCCGCTGCCGCTGCCCAGGTTAAGATTCGCTTTTAGTGCGCCTGTAATATATTCTTTGGCGTTTTTTATACTTGTCTTGATATCATTGCCACTGGCCAAGTTGCAGGCAATAGCCGAGGAAAGCGTACAGCCTGTCCCGTGGGTATTGCGGTTATTAATGTTTTCTTGAGGATACCAAAAAAACTCATCATTAACAAATAATAAATCGTCGCTGCAGCTATCTAAATGTCCGCCCTTTATTAAAATACTGCCCTTGTATTTTCCTGAAATTTTCAAAGCCGCCTTTTCCATATCGGCTTTGTTTTTTATCTCAAAACCACACAGACATTCTGCCTCGGGAATGTTTGGTGTAATGATTGCTGCAATCGGAATGAGTTTGGTAATTAATGTATCCATCGCATCATCATTAAGCAGCTTGCTGCCGCTTGTTGAAATCATCACAGGATCTAAAACGATGTTTTTAGCACCGTATTCTATTAACTTTTCAGCAATGATTTCAATTATTTTTTTATTTGAAACCATGCCTATTTTAACAGCATCCGGATAAATATCCGTAAATACAGCATCCATTTGATTTGCTACAAATTCCGGTGTGGATTCAAAAACCCCGGTAACTCCGGTTGTGTTTTGTGCTGTAAGTGCTGTTATAACGCTCATTGCATATATTTTATGCGCAGTCATTGTTTTTATATCTGCTTGGATACCGGCACCGCCGCTGCAGTCGGAGCCTGCAATAGTCAGGACTTTTTTCATAACCTATCCCTCATTTCACTTTCTTACCATTTGTTTGGACAACTCTAATAATTCGCTTGTAGCTTTTTCTATATCGGGCTGTGCGAATATTGCGGAAATAACTGCAACCCCATCCACGCCACTGCCCGAAAGCTTTAATATATTCTCTTTATGAATGCCGCCAATTGCTACAACAGGAATACTAACTGCCTCACAAATATTCTTTATCATTTCAGAGCTGATAATTTCAACATCAAGCTTGGAAGAAGTATTAAACACTGCACCAACACCGATGTAGTCGGCACCACTTTGCTCTGCTTTGACAGCTTCTTCTACATTATGCGCCGATAGGCCTATGATTTTGCCGTTTCCAAGTTTTGCACGTGCATTTAACAATTTTTCATCACTCTGCCCTACATGAACACCGTCTGCATCTACTTCGACTGCTACATCAACATTATCATTGACAACAAATGGTATCTTATATTTATCTGTAATCATCTTAATTTTCTTTGCTATGTCTACAAACTCATCAAGGCATAAATCTTTTTCTCTAAGCTGTATAAATGTAGCTCCTGCTTTAATAGTTTGTTCTACTTGTTCCGAAAGGCTATTTCCATTAAGCCATGTTCTGTCGGTTACTGCATAAAGCAGCATATCTTTTTTATCTACTTTCAATTTTAGCACCTCCATTCAAGCATTCACTGGTTAATTTGCTCATAGAGTCAATTAAATGCATTCTAAAGGATGATGTGCCCCCATTTGTTTCTTCAACCTTTTCATATGCCATTTCTCCGCAAAGCCCCATAGAGCAAACTGCTGCTGCAGTCGCGTCTAATATGTTTTTAGGATTGGCTCCGCAAAAACCTCCGATTAATGAAGTCAGCATACAGCCAGACCCGGTGATTTTACTCATCATAGGATGCCCGTTTTTAATAATATATGCTTTTTCACTATTTGCAACAATATCAATTGCTCCTGTGATTGCAATAACAGCACCGGTTTTCTTCGATAAATTTTTTGCAAAACTAACGACTTCATCTAAAGCAGCTTCGGTAACAGTATCACTTACATCAGCATCAACACCTTTTGTTGAACCGCAGCCCTTGCTTATTGTTTTAATCTCGGATATATTGCCACGAATTACCGAGAACTTTATTTTTTCTAAAAGGTTAAGGGCTGTGTCGGTTCTTAGTGCAGACGCGCCTGCACCAACCGGATCAAGTATGACAGGGTGGTTAAGCTCGTTTGCCTTTTTACCTGCTTTGAGCATAGATTCTATAGTGCGGGTATTTAAAGTTCCGATATTTATTACTAAAGCATTGCAAATGGATGTGATTTCCGACACTTCCATGATGTCATCCGACATAATAGGGGAGCTGCCGCAAGCGAGTAAAATATTTGCACAGTCATTCACTGTCACGTAGTTTGTAATGTTATGCACTAAGGGCGATTTTGTTTTTACATTTTCTAAGATTTTTTCGAACATAGTATTACTCCTTTATTTACTATTATACATATCAATGCTACCAAAAGCATAGTTGGCAAAGTACTTCCAATAGGTGTGTCAATATTCATAAGCAATCTATATAGTATAACCCCAATAACCCAAATAACCGAGTTTTTCATATTAAACAAACAGCTGCTATTTAGTGTATTATTTTTAAGGATAAAAAAGTCGGTAATCATTATTGCAAAAAGCGGAGCAAAAGCAGAACCGATTAAGTATAGAAAGCTCTCGTATTGTGTTGTTGGCACAGACAATGCAATAATAACACCGATAACGCAAACTAAAATTGAAACCAATTTTTCATTTGATTTGCGGCTTATATTAACAAAGCTCACTGCTGCAGAATATACATCTAAAAATGTAGTTGTAACTGTTGAGAAAAGTACAATCACAAGTGCTATAAAAGAAAGACCTGCTGCAATCAATATTGCTGAAATATCGGATGTTCCTGCAAAAAGTGCTGCACCTAAACCGATCACATACATAAATGTACTTCCGATGGAATAGCTGACGGCACTAACAAGGGTACCTGATTTTTCATTTTTAAGATTTCTTGTATAATCCGAGATAAGAGGAAGCCAGGAAAGCGGCATGATTACACTAAGTTCAACTGCTGCGCCAAATGAGATTGAACTTATAATTTCATTTGC
The DNA here is from genome assembly GCA_050251575.1 of Clostridia bacterium. Classification (GTDB taxonomy): domain Bacteria; phylum Bacillota; class Clostridia; order SK-Y3; family SK-Y3; genus X23. Next base: position 3,992 of record JBFWMP010000034.1, on the reverse strand, counting down.
GTTAGGTGCATTAGAAAAGAACACAACCCAACCTAAAATAATAGTGAATATAAACAGTCCGCCAACAGCAATAATATTTATCTTAGTCAAATTTTTAATTCCGACAATAATCCAAACACAAATTAAAGCACCAATTAAAATGGACCATAAAACTTCATTCTGAAAGCCGAATGCAGTCTTGGTTACAACATCAAAGGCCTTTGCACCATTGATAATCATTACAGCAGTCCAACCGACTAGCTGCAGAATATTGAGTATGGAAAAGACATAAGAACCGTATTGCCCAAAAGAAATCCTTGTTGACTCTATTGCAGAAAGCTTTGATTTTGCTCCGATAAATCCGGAAAAGTACAGAATAACACAGCCAATAATATGACCTAAAAGGATTGCAAATATACCTTTTTCTAATCCAAGTGGTGCTATTAACGCACCCGTTAATATTTCTGCAATTGAAATTGCAGCCCCAAGCCAAAGTAAAGCCTGACTGAAGTTTGTTGTCTTGTTTGTTTGTTCCATTTTATTTTCCCTCCAAAATTAGTTTATTGAATATACCGGCTTTTTTAAGTGCAGTAATAAATACAACTGAAATTGCTGCACCTACGAGCGAGCTTAGTCCAAAAGGAATTACAAAAGCAAATAAGGCTGCTGTTTTTGATAGAAACAATGTTGCTATCGGAAAAGCTAAAAGTGCTCCTATAACGCCTGTTCCAAACACTTCCCCTAAGAATGCCATTGATGTGTTTTTGGTATATTTGTATAGCAGTCCGCACAGCAGTGCGCCGCACATACTGCCGGGAAATGCAAGCAAGCTTCCTGTTCCGCTGAGGACACGAATCAATGAAGTTACAAATGCTACTGAAACGGCATAAATCGGACCTAACAAAACTCCTGCCAGAACATTAATTAAGTGCTGGATTGGAAAACATTTTGCAACTCCGATGGGAATGTAAAAACTCGACATGACCACGGCGATTGCTACAAGAATTCCTGATAAGACTATTTTTTTAGTGTTTGACATATAAATCACCCTTCTTAAAAAAATTATAAAATAAAATGGGATATACCGATTCGGCATATCCCATTAAATTCATCAATAGCATTTCCCTACGTTGGCATTATCCAAATCAGGTACGGTCGAAACTTTTGTTTCCTCTCAGCCTGCGCACACAAGCTCCCGAATATTTAATTGCATATAATATACCACAGTGTCTTCTATTAATCAAGTAAAAATTTGGAGAAAGGGTGATAGACGGCGATTCGAAAGTGTTGAAAAGCCTGAATCAATGTAATATCGGACATTTAAAAAATATGATTATTTATAATCACACCAGCACAAAGCCAAGTTGCCCGAAATCGGATATAGCTGCCCGTTTTTCCCAAAAGGTATTGAAAAGCTGACCGCTCCCATGTAAAATAGGCTCAAGAGTTAAATATTTTAGTGTTGCAGAGGTGTTAATACGCACTGCAGTAGGCTACCAACGCAAATTTGCATTTTACTTATATAAGACACTTAGTACATTTTATTTATTCATAGCATTCATTCAAAATAGATATCACTTTTAGTAATTTCTTTATGGACATACTTGTAACCGGGGAGCTTACGTGAAGACGAATCTTTCCATGCGATGTAGTACACGTAATAATAAATTAGGTGTTTTTACATTAGCATAGAATATAATAAATTGCAAAAATGTTCACGCAACTCAAAATTCAATATTTATTAATTTATAAATTAAAATCCTAAATGGTCAATATACGTGAAGACGGCTCAAAGCTTAGCTTTATAGTAGCTGAGTTTGAGCATATCAGTGGATCTGAGAAAGCATATTATTCAACATCAGCAAGAGTTTAAAGGAAGTGATTTGGATGGCATTAAGATACCAGGAAATCAAAAAATCAATGTTGGAAAACATCCTCACTATGCAGCCTCATGCAAAAATAGCTTCAAGAAATGAACTGTGTAAATTGTATTTGTCAACTAGAACAACTGTTGACAAAGCAGTACAAGGGCTATTAGACGAAGGATATTTATATTCAAGAAATGGCAGTGGCACTTATGTTGCTGATTTTACTATAAGGCAAACAAATATTAAAAGAGATGTCATAAACATCGGAGTTTTACTTTCGCACATCATGCGAAATGATTTCCATGGGACCTTATGTGGCATAGAGAAGGAAATGAGCAAAAGAGGAATAAATGTTATAATTTGTAATACTGATAATGTTGCAGAAAAGCAGCTCTCTTACTTGAAGTACTTAATCAATTCAGGGGTTAGAGGCTTAATAATCGTGCCGGTACGATATGCAAATGATGTGTTTGATTCCGAGTCGCAAATGGCACTATCTTCAAGCAATATACCAGTAGTCTTTTGTAACAGAAAAATAAATGGGCTTGACTACCCTCTTGTAACTGCAAATGATTATTATGGGGGATATTTAGCAACTAGGCATTTGATTGAAATGGGATATAGGAATATTGCGTATATTGCTCCATTCCAATATGAAACTAGTCTTAGTAGATACCAAGGATACCTAGCTGCACTTAGAGAAAGTCAAATTGAGTACAGAAGCGATCTAGTCAAAATTACTAATTCCGAAAAACCGGTGGAATGCGGGTATGAACTTGCTTTTGAACTCCTTAGTGATGTTTTAGATGTTGATGGAATATTTTGTTTTAACGACAGAACGGCTAGAGGAGTTGTTCAGGCATTGAGTGATAAGGAGCTAAAGGTCTCTGAAGATATCGGTATTGTTGGATATGATGATTCTGATCCGTTGTATGATCTTTCAGCTAAGGGGTTAACCTCTGTTGACCGTAATAAATATGACATTGGAAAAAGGGCTGCAGAAATATTGTTTTCACAAATTATAAGTCCCAACAGGGTGGCTGATAAGTATACAATCTTTAATCCGATACTTTCTGTAAGAGATAGTTGTAAAGGTCATATCATTAGCTTTAAGGATCAAAAGGAAGGCTAATTATCTTCTTCAATAAATGACTAAATAACTTGGCAGGCACCTGAGACGGTAGACCTGGTATGAGAAACAGAAAAGAAGGTTGCCGTATGAACATTGGATGTATCGTTATATGCCTCATGTTGAAAACAAGTCTAACTTGTTTCAAATATAACTTAAGGGGGAAAAGAAAATGATCAAAAAAATGTTAGCAACGCTACTGGCAATGGCAACGGTATTTAGCATGACGGCATGTGGTGGGGGGAAGCAGGAAGCGCCTGCAGCCAAAAACCCGCCAGCACAAGAATCCGCAGAAAAAGACACATCAGCAGCAAGCAAATTTTCTGAAAAGTATACTTGGTCTCTGGTTACAACATATGCAACAAATACTCCAGTGGTGAATGGATACTTTTTATTTGCTGAAAAGCTAAGCGAGTATACTGATGGTGCAGTGACACTAAATGTATTCCCTAACGGTCAGTTGATGAATGAAAATGATTCTTTCCTGGGCTTGAAGTCCGGAGACGTTGAATTTGCTGGTTATGGGCCAACTCCATATAACCTTTTTGTACCCGAATACGGCTTTGTATTCGCCCCATTCCTCATTCCGGATTATGAATCATTTCAGAAACTCTATAGCAGTGATTTGCTTGAAGAGTCAAAGAAAATTTTAAGAACAAAACACAATACAAGAGACCTTGCAGGCATGGCATATAGGGGCTACAGAAACATGTCATCTAACAAACCAATAAAATCGGTAGAAGACCTAAAGAATCTGAAGCTGAGAATGAATGATAATATACTGTGGTCAGATACTTGGAATTCAATGGGTGCCATAAGTATTCCGATTTCTCTTGGTGAGCTCTATACTTCGATACAGAACGGCGCAGTTGAGGCATCTGAAGGCCCATGGGAACAGATTGCCGGAATCCACCTTGAGGAAGTTCAAAAGTACGCTGTACTTACAAAGCATTACAGTGAGATAGCAGGCATTTGGATGGCTAATGATCTTTATGAAAGTCTGCCGGAAAATTATA
>JBFWMP010000033.1:0-21943 GCA_050251575.1 Clostridia bacterium | reverse complement strand
ACTTCATAGCTATGGAAATGAAGTTTTGGAAAGACAATATAGATATGCTGTAAAAAAGTTGAATATTACAGATGAGAAAGATAAAAAAGTAGTATATAAGATACTGAAGAATTCTATAAATAGCATGGTAAGCCCGTTGATAACACATGCAAAAAGTCAGCAGGAAACAGAGAATATTGATGAATTCTTTACTAAAATATTTAAAAAATAGAGGTAAGTATAATGAACTTCTGCCCAATATTTATTAATATGAAAGATAAAAAGTGCATAATAGTAGGTGGTGGAAGAATTGCTTACAGAAAAATCAAAACCTTGCTGCAGTATGATGCAATGATAGAGGTGATTAGTCCGGAAGTTATCCTAGAAATTGAAGTGCTAGCTGCGGATAGAATCATTTCTATTAGAAAAAAAATATATGAACAAGGAGATTTAAGAGGCGCAAGGTTGGTGTTTGCAGCGACGGATCAAAGAACTGTGAATGCGGCAGTAGCAGAGGAAGCAAGGCAGATGGACATATTTGTGAATTGCATTGATGCTCCTCAACAATCTTCCTTTATATCACCGGCTGTTTTTCAAGATGGTGATTTGTCTATAGCGGTGTCTACAGGTGGTCACTTTCCTAAGCTTGCACGCAAGATTAAGCAAGAGCTGAAAAATCGGTATCAAGATAAGTACGCTGAGGTTTTAAAGGCATTGGATAAGCTACGGCAGCGTGCATTACTTGAAATATATGATGAGCAAGTTAGGAAGAAAATATTTGATAAGGCAGTTGAGGATGATATCCTTGACATTGCATTACATAAAGGCATCACTGCATTAGAGGAAAAATATAATGAACTATTTGAGGAGTATTGCAATGAAAAAAAAGATAATACTGGGATCTAGAGGAAGTGAGCTGGCACTAAAACAGACCAAATGGGTGATATCAAAATTAAAAGAAGCGTATCCGGGGGTTGATTATCAAATCAAAGTGATTACAACAAAAGGAGATAAGATTCTCGATGTTACACTCAATAAGATCGGTGGGAAAGGACTCTTTGTAAAAGAAATCGAGAATGAACTTTTGCAGGGGACAATCGATATGGCTGTACATAGCATGAAAGATGTACCTGTAGAAATGCCTGACGGTCTTAAAATTGCTGCGGTATCTCAACGTGAAGACGCAAGGGATGTATTGGTATCCAGAAATAATCGAGACTTATCGGAACTTCTGGAGGGTGCGGTTATCGGCACAAGCAGCTTGCGAAGACAGGTTCAGGCACTGCAATTGAGGCCGGATATAAGTATAGTTCCTTTGCGTGGTAATATCATTTCAAGACTTGATAAGGTCAAGACCGAGTTTGATGCGATTATTTTGGCGGCTGCAGGATTAAGACGTACTCATTTAGAAAGTCACATAACGCAATATTTCGAACCAGAACAGTTTATCCCCGCTGCAGCGCAAGGAATTTTAGGAATAGAGACGAGAGAACATGACAGTATTTCCCAGGAAATGTTAAAATGTATTCATAATGAAAATTCATATATATGTGTACAGGCAGAGAGAGCCTTTTTATCAACATTAAATGGTGGCTGTCATGTTCCGATAGGCGCATATGCATGGGTACAAGGAGACATTATAAAAATGTATGGTTTGTTTTATGAAGGTCGGATTATCAAGGAATATATGGAAGGGAGTATATCTAAGCCGGCAGAACTAGGAACAGTGTTAGCGGAGAAGATAATGGCGCAATTTTAAATTAACTGTACATTAGGTAAGCACCATAATGTATTCCATGATTTGCCGTCGGCTTCTATTGACATCCGTGCCAAAACAAGCCTGAAATCACCGTCCGTGGTAATTTCCCGGCTGCACATTCCATACATTATGGTACTCACCACATAAATATACCAAGGATACTTATTAGTTGTATTATTTAATTGCTGTAAAATATTAAAAATATACATAGAGTTAGTGAAGAGTTGGGAGAAAAAACTCTCCACTATTCACTACATTATGCATTTTTACTGGAGGATATAAAATGGAAAAAGGAAAGGTGTATCTGGTAGGAGCAGGACCGGGAGATTATAAGCTGATTACACTCCGCGCGTTTGAATTGATACAAAAAGCGGATGTGTTAGTCTATGATAGACTGGTGAATAAAAAAATTTTGAAATATAGATCTTCAGATTGTGAATTGATTTATGTTGGGAAAAAGCCCGATCAGCATACATTGACTCAAGATCAAATCAATGACGTTTTGATCGGGAAAGCCAAAGAAGGCAAGGTAATCGTCAGGCTAAAGGGAGGAGATCCCTTTATTTTCGGGCGTGGTGGAGAAGAAGCAGAATATATCCGGCAGCATGGATTCGACTTTGAAATTGTCCCGGGCATTTCTTCCTTTTATTCTTGTCCGGCCTATGCAGGGATCCCGGTTACACACCGTGATTTTAGTACTTCGGTACATGTGATTACAGGGCATGAGGAAGATGGAAAAGAAGATGTTGATTATCCTACTCTTGCCAGATTATCAGGTACATTAGTTTTTCTAATGGGTATGAAGAATATTGGGCTTATTGCCGAAAAACTCATGGAAAACGGAAAAAGTGCATCTACACCTGCAGCAGTAATCCATTGGGGGACTACTTCAAGACAGCGTACAGTAACTTCAACCCTTGCAGACATTGAGCGTACAGTGAAAGAAAATCATATTACATCACCGTCTGTTTTGGTAGTAGGAGATGTAGTTTCCCTCCACAGCAAGCTCGACTGGCTGACGAGAAAGCCTCTATTTGGGAAGCGGATACTTGTGACGAGAACGGTATCTCAGGCTTCTGTATTGATAGAAAGGATTGAAGCTTTAGGTGGAGATGCAATTGAGTTACCCACCATTCGCATCAGTAAGCCTATGAACTATGGGGAAATTGATAAGGCACTTGGTGAGATAGATACATATAACTGGCTTGTATTTACTAGTGTAAATGGAGTAGAAGGCTTTTTCAATAGGATGAGGGATATAAAGATAGATATCCGCAGACTTGGAAATATAAAAATATTCGCAATTGGAACCAAAACAAGAGAAAAAATAGAAAGTATGGGATTGCAGATTAGTGTGATGCCTAATTCGTTTAACAGTTTAGAAGCAGTAAAGGAATTAAGTAAGTATATTATAAGTAAAGATAGGGTTTTATTTCCTACGTCAAACTTGGCTAAAGAAACGATAAGCAATACACTGACAGACAAGGGTGCAACTGTCCGGCAGATAGAAGTTTATAGGACGGAGCCTAATACAGAGGCTGACCCTGAGTTATTAGAGGATATTAAAAAGGGTAGCATTGATGTTATCACTTTTGCAAGTTCTTCAGCAGTTGAAAACTTTGTGAAGATATCTGGAACGGATATCAGTAGTGCAAAGATATGCTCCATTGGTCCCATGACTACAGAAACTGCGCAGTCATTAGGCTTGTCTGTTACTGAAACGGCTGCTAATGCGACAATGGATGAGTTAATGGATGCTATTCTAAAGGTTTGTGGGGTGGAAAGATGAGCATTATTAAAAGACCAAGAAGATTGAGAGCAAATAATAGCATCAGAAGTTTAGTGAAAGAAACGACTTTAACAATAGATGATTTTGTCTATCCGCTGTTCATTGTGGAAGGTGCAGGAATAAAAAAGGAGATTTCATCTTTGCCGGGTACTTATCATTTATCCATAGATATGCTTGATACTGAAATGGAGGAACTATGCAATCTTGGAATAAAAGCAGTACTATTGTTTGGCATACCTGAGCAAAAGGATGAGGTGGGTTCAGGCGCATATGCTGAGAATGGAGTTGTACAAAATGCAATACGCTATATCAAAAAGATGGACAAGGATATATTGGTAATAACAGATGTATGTCTGTGTGAGTATACCAGTCACGGACACTGTGGTCTTATTTATAATGGAGACGTAGACAATGACTCTACTTTGGAGTTAATCGCTCAGACAGCTTTATCTCATGCTCAGGCAGGAGCGGATATTATTGCACCCTCTGATATGATGGATGGAAGAGTGGCTGCAATAAGACGAAAGCTTGATGACAGTGGCTTTACGAATATTGCAATTATGGCTTATAGTGCAAAATATGCATCAGCATTCTATGGACCCTTTAGAGAAGCAGCTTTTTCAACTCCTCAATTTGGAGACCGCAACACTTATCAGATGAATCCTGCTAATAAGCTGGAGGCTCTAAAAGAGGTTGAGTTGGACATTGCAGAGGGAGCAGATATTGTGATGGTTAAGCCAGCTTTATCTTATCTTGATATTATTAATGAGGTCAGCAAGAATTGTTATGTACCGGTGGCAGCTTATAATGTCAGCGGTGAATATGCGATGGTGAAAGCAGCTGCTAAAATGGGCTGGCTGGATGAAAAAAAAGCGGCAGTAGAAATGATTACTTCTATCAAAAGAGCGGGTGCAGATATAATTATTACTTATTATGCAAAGGATATTGCAAGATGGATGAAGGAGGCTGGAACGCATGCGATATAATCGATCAGAAAAATTATTTGACGAAGCAAAGCAGTATATACCCGGTGGCGTCAATAGTCCGGTAAGAGCGTTTAAGTCGGTCGGACTGGTTCCACCCTTTATAAAAAGTGCAAAAGGTTCTAAAGTCTATGATGAAGATGGAAATGAATATATTGACTATGTTGGTTCATGGGGTCCTATGATTTTGGGGCATGCTCATGAACAGGTATTGAATTCTATAATAGCTGCCGCGAAAAAAGGTACGAGTTTTGGAGCACCAACTGAAGCTGAAATAAGGCTTGCCCGATTAATATGTGAGTTGATTCCATCAGTACAAATGGTGAGAATGGTAAATTCAGGCACCGAAGCGACTATGAGTGCTATAAGACTTGCAAGAGGTTATACAGGAAGAAACAAAATAATCAAGTTTGAAGGCTGCTATCATGGTCATTCAGACAGTCTCCTTATTAAAGCCGGCTCAGGTGCATTGACTTTTGGCATTCCGGATAGCCCGGGGGTTCCGGCTGATTTTGCAAAGCATACATTGTCTGCTTCTTACAATAATTTGGATGAAGTCAAACAATTATTTGAAAAGTATGGTGAGGATATTGCTGCTGTTATTATCGAACCGGTAGCGGGGAATATGGGCGTAGTGGCTCCAAGAGAAGGATTTCTGCAGGGGTTACGTAATTTGACAGATCAATACGGTGCGCTTCTTATTTTCGATGAAGTTATGACAGGATTTAGGGTTTCACTTAAGTGTGCTCAGGGATTATATGGTATTACACCTGATTTGACCACATTCGGTAAGATTATCGGGGGAGGACTTCCGGTCGGTGCCTATGGCGGCAAAAGAGAAATTATGGAGAAGATTTCTCCGCTGGGACCGATTTACCAGGCAGGAACTTTGTCAGGCAATCCTATGGCAATGGCTGCAGGGCTTGAGACACTTACAATATTAAAAGAGAATCCAACTATATACGGTGATTTAGAAAGTAAGGCAAAAAGGCTGGAGGAAGGACTAAAACATAATACTGAACGACTGGATATGTCAATGTATTTTAGCAGAGCAGGCTCCATGTTGTGTATGTTCTTTACCGGAGAAAAGGTAAATGATTACAGCACTGCAGTCACGTCAGATACCCAAAAGTTTGCACAATATTTCAGAAACATGCTGGAAGCCGGTGTCTATATTGCGCCATCCCAATATGAGGCAATGTTTGTGTCGGCAGCGCATACAGAGGAGGACATCGAAAGAACCATAGAGGTATCGTATGCTGCTTTGAAGAATATGTAAATATTTGATTTGAAATTTTTTAAAATAAACTATCATTTAGTCCTTACTAGTAGAATATTGTGACGTTATCTGTCATTCTGAGCATAGCGAAGAATCTTGAGTTTTATGTATAAGATCCTTCACTACGTTCAGGATGACAACCAATGCAACTATGTCATATTATTTCTATATTACAAATTTAAGAATAATACTCTATATCTAATTTCACCACGATATTAAAACAAAAACAAATGAAGCATAGTTTCCATTTGTTTTTGTTTTGAATTTTATAAAAATATGGTATAATCCCTATATAATCACATTTCTATTATACAGAAGAGAGGGCAAGATAATTGAGATTGAATAGACTAAAAAAATACAAATTACAAAAAGAACTAAGATTACATATGACGTTTTACTTTTTTGTATTTATTCCTTTATTATCTATCCTCTTAGGTTATTTGATAACAAGAATATTTATTTCCCCTTATTTTAAATAAACAATAAGTATCTTTGAAAGGGTTGTTTTTATGAGGTTGGACTACATTAAAGAAGCTTTAGATGCAGAAGTGCTGGTTGGTGAGAACTTGTCAGATATAGAAATCAAGTCAGCTTGCGGCTGCGATTTGATGAGTGACGTATTAGCATTTGTGAAGGATCAAGCGTTGCTGCTTACCGGACTAGTGAATCCTCAGGTGGTGAGGACTGCAGAAATGATGGATATTAACGCAATCGTTTTTGTAAGGGGGAAGATACCTGGGGATGAAGTAACTAAGCTTGCGAAAGAAAAGAATATGGTGCTTCTTACGACAGATCATCCATTATTTATTGCTTGCGGTCTTTTATACAGTGCAGGTCTGAAAGGTTGAAGAATCTATATGGCGGATAAGATGAATGTAATTTATTTACATTATGAGATAAGTGGAGAAGACTTTTCTCTAGCAGGAGAAGCATCCAGCAATCTTAAAAAGATATTGAAGCAGTTGGGAGTGAGTCCTGAGACGATTCGCAGGGTTTCTATTGCTATGTATGAAGGTGAAATCAATATGGTTATTCATGCCTATGGTGGAGTTGTAGATGTTGAAATATCACCGAGACAGATTAAGATGGTGCTTCAGGATGAAGGTCCCGGTATTCCGGATATAGAACTGGCGATGCGGGAAGGGTATTCAACTGCGCCGGACAATATACGAGAGCTTGGATTCGGTGCAGGTATGGGACTGCCGAACATGAAAAAATATACAGATGAAATGAGTATTACTTCAGAAGTAGGTAAGGGTACAATAGTAGAAATGATTGTCAAGGTAAAATAATGTTGATTGGATGGTTATAAGTTAAGTAGATATAGCAGATTGAAGATTATATATAGATAATTTTTTTAGGACGAAGTAGGCAGTGAGGAGTGGGAGAAAAAAGCCCTCCACTTAAAATTACTAAGGTAAGTTCTGTGTTGCATTATATGGATTGCAAAATATTGACAGTGGGGGAATTACCAATAAAGAAGGTGTGATAATATGTCTCAGTATTTTCATTCTGTTACATTGGATAAGGAAAAATGCAAAGGGTGTACCAACTGTATTAAGAGATGTCCGACGGAAGCAATCAGAGTAAGAAACGGGAAAGCACATATTATAAAAGAACGCTGCATTGATTGTGGCGAGTGCATAAGGGTATGCCCTTACCACGCCAAAAAAGCGATTACAGATCCATTTGAAAGTATCTTTTCTTATAAGTACAAGATTGCGATACCTGCGCCTACTCTTTATGGGCAGTTTAAAAATGTATGGGATGTTAATCTTATATTGACAGGGTTGAAGAGAATTGGTTTTGATGATGTATTTGAAGTGGCAAGGGCTGCTGAATTTGTTACTTATGCATCAAAACAACTTGCCGCAACAGGGAAAATTCAAAAACCAGTTATTTCTTCTGCTTGTCCTGCAGTAGTAAGGCTTATCACAGTAAGGTTTCCCAATCTAATAAAAAACATAATGCCTATAAAATCTCCTATGGAAGTTGCTGCGCATATTTCCAAACGTGATGCAGTAAAGAAGACCGGCTTGAAAGAAGATGAGATTGGGGTGTTTTTTATTACTCCTTGTGCTGCAAAAGTTACAAGTACAAAGAATCCGGTAGGTTTGGATAATTCTTATGTAGATGGGGTCATTTCTATTAAGGATATATATCTTAAATTAGCTGCTGTTTTGGGTAAGATAGATGATGTTGAGCAATTGGCATGTGCAGGGATGCATGGCATTTGCTGGGCAAATAGTGGTGGTGAAAGTTCAGCGCTTGAAGGGGAAACAAACATAGCGGTTGATGGGATACATAATGTAATTAAGGTTTTGGAAGAGTTGGAAGATGAAAAGCTCTCAGAAGCAGAGTTTGTTGAACTGCTTGCGTGTACGGGAGGGTGTGTAGGAGGGCCACTTACTGTTGAAAATAATTTTATAGCTAAAAACAGAGTTATGAAAATTGGAAACCAAGCAGAAAGCAATGATTTGCTTTATCCTGTTAACATTGGCATTGACATAGATCTTTTATGGACTAATCCGATTATCTATAAGCCTATCTTGGAGCTTGATGATAATATGCTTAAAGCGATGGAAAAAATGGAGCACATTGAGAAAATCTATGATGATTTGCCAGGATTGGATTGTGGTTCATGTGGAGCACCGAGCTGTCGTTCGCTGGCGGAAGATATTGTACACGGCTATGCTGCAGAAACAGATTGTATTTTCAGGCTTAGAGAGCAGATTCATTCACTGGTAATAGAAATGAATGAATTGGAAAACAAGATGCCCCCGCCTTTTAGAAGAAACGAAGAATAACCGGACGTGCAAAGCACGCCCCTACAATAGTGGAAATTGACAGCTAATGATTGAGAGTAGGGGCGGCCTGTGGTCGTCCGGAATATACGGTGACGTATAAATTACATAAGGGGGGAAATGCAATGACGGTAAAAGAATTAGCAGAAGGCTTGAATTTTAAGGTGATAGGCGGAGAAGGCGGACTGGGAAAAGAGGTTGAAGGCTGCTATATTTGTGATTTGTTAAGTTGGGTTATGTCACACGCACAAAAGGGAAACATATGGATTACTGTGCAGACCAATATCAATATTATCGCTGTAGCTGTACTGACGGAAGTTGGATGTATTATTATTCCGGAAGATATTGAAGTGGATGCTCAAACGATTGCAAGAGCAAATAGGGAAGAAGTACCATTGCTTTCCAGTTCTTTGGATTCCTATAAAATTGTTCAAGGGTTTTTGAGTTTAAGTTAAATGAGATACTATATAGATCTTCATATTCACACTACTTTGTCTCCTTGTGCCGATCAAGATATGACACCAAATAATATTGTTAACATGGCAGTGCTAAAAGGGCTTGATTTTATTGCTGTGACAGATCATAATTCCACAGGTAATGTACGAGCTGTGATGGAGTGTGCTCAAGAAACGGGTTTAGTCGTTGTTCCGGGAATGGAAATAGAGTCTTCAGAAGAAGTGCATATGTTATGCTTTTTCCCAAATGTCAGTGTGGCAGAAGTGGTAGGGAATTTGGTGTATAATCATCTTCCAAATATTCAAAATAGACCGGGAATATTCGGATGTCAAGAAATATATAATAGCAAAGATGAGTTAATTGGTTGCGAAGAAAAGCTTCTATTGACTGCCACATTGTTATCTATCGATAAGATAAAAGCAGAAGTCGAAAGGCTAGGTGGAGTAGTTGTTCCGTCCCATATAGATAGACAATCATTTAGTATCATTTCAAATCTTGGTTTTATACCAAAAGAGTTAGGCTTCGCTGCGGTGGAAATCTCTAAAAATAGTGATAGAGTCGAATTTTTAAGAAAGAATCCTAATATTTTACACTATAAAAGTATCACCAATTCTGATGCACATCATTTATCTGAAATATCTGAAGTTGATGAAGGAATAGATTTGAAAGAAAAATCTATTGCTGCGTTATTAAGCTATCTCAAGATAAGAAAAATTTAAATAATTAAAAAAACTTTTGGTCATTAAAAAAATTTTGTTAAAAAAGTAGATTTTTTAACAATAAGTTGATATAATAAGACTTGAAGAAACAGTGTTAATTTTGTAACAATATCTATCGGGACACAAAATATACTTAATAGTCTAGGAGGGTTTGCAATGAGTGAGCAAAAATGCTGTACTTGTGTTGGTACAAAGGAACAGGAAGAAAAGCTGCATGAGGCCATTTTAAAACACAAAGGACAAAAAGGTGCACTTATTCCTGTTCTTCATGAAGCGCAAGAGATATACGGTTACCTGCCTATGGAAGTGCAGAAGGCGGTATCGGAAGGGTTAAATATTCCACTAACGGAGATTTATGGCGTGGTTACATTTTATACCCAATTTTCTCTGAAGCCTAAGGGGAAATATAAGGTAGGGGTATGCCTTGGAACAGCTTGTTATGTTAAGGGTTCTGGCGCAATTATTGATAAAGTGAAAGAAAAGCTTGGTATTCACGTAGGAGAATGTAGTGACGATGGAAGATTTTCTTTAGATGCAACCCGATGCATAGGAGCATGTGGGCTTGCACCTGTAATGACAGTTAATGATGATGTATATGGAAGACTTGTTGTAGATGATATTGAGGAAATCCTTGAAAAGTACATGGAAGAGTAAAAAGGTTTACAGATATGAGAGAGTTATCATTGCATATATTGGATATCGTTCAAAACTCTATATCTGCTGATGCAACTTTGATAGAAATAGATATTGATGAGAATATGCAAGCAGATTTTTTGCAGCTTTGTATCAGGGATAATGGAAAAGGAATGACACCAGAACTATTAAAAACCGTATCTGACCCTTTTGTAACGACAAGAACAACCAGAAAAGTGGGACTAGGCTTGTCTTTGCTTAAGTCAGCAGCGGAAGCTTGTGGGGGACAAATGGTGATCTCATCTTCCATAGGGACAGGGACAGAGGTAAGAGTCTGTTTCGTATATAGTCATATAGATAGAGCTCCCTTGGGTGATATCGGTGAGACTTTAGTAACACTTATTGTATGTAATCCCTGTATTGATTTTTTTTATAAACATAAGGTGAATGAAGAAATGTTTGAACTTGATACCCGTGAAGTTAAGAAAAAGATTGACGGCATGGAAATCAATAATATGGAAGTAGTTTTATGGATCAAGCAATATTTAGTTGAGGGAATAAAAAGTTTATATGAGGGGGTTTGTCATGAAAAGCTTAGCTGAATTAGAGCAAATCAGGAAAGCAACGCTAGATAAGGTTCACTTGAGAAAAGAACGCGAGGACGGTATCAGAGTGGTAGTTGGTATGGCCACCTGTGGAATCGCTGCAGGGGCAAGACCAGTCTTGAATGCATTTATGGAGGAAGTGGCAAAAAGAAATCTTCAAAATGTTATTGTTGCTCAAACCGGTTGTATCGGTGTTTGTAGACTGGAGCCTGTTGTTGAGGTCTACATTCCGGGCCAAGAAAAAGTCACCTATGTAAAGATGACATCTGAAAAAGCAGTACAAATTGTAAATGAACATATTGTTAACGACAATCCGTGTATACAATATACTATTGGAGCGGTAGAGAAATAATTTGTGAGATGGAGGGTTTTCGATGGAATTGGTAAGATCGCATGTTCTGGTCTGCGGTGGTACAGGGTGTACTTCTTCGGGCTCTGAAAAGATAATCAAGGAAATGGAAGTGCAGCTTGCTAAAAATAATATTGAAAAAGAAGTTAAGGTTGTTAAAACGGGATGTTTCGGATTATGTGCATTAGGTCCGATTGTGATTGTATATCCCGAAGGATCTTTTTACAGCATGGTAAAGCCTGAAGACGTAAAAGAAATTGTTGAAGAGCATTTGCTCAAGGGGCGTATCGTAAAAAGATTGCTATATCAGGAAACAATTACTGAAGATCAGACCATTAAGTCATTAAATCAGGTAGATTTTTATAAAAAGCAAATGAGACTGGCATTGAGAAATTGTGGTGTAATTAATCCGGAAAATATTGATGAGTATATCGCTTTTAATGGATATCAAGCACTTGGAAAAGTCTTGACTGAAAAGACTCCTGAACAGGTTATCG
This sequence comes from Clostridia bacterium, assembly GCA_050251575.1. GTDB lineage: Bacteria > Bacillota > Clostridia > SK-Y3 > SK-Y3 > X23. The sequence continues at coordinate 10,091 of JBFWMP010000033.1, read as the reverse complement.
AAACTATTAAAAAATCTGGACTTAGAGGAAGAGGGGGCGGCGGTTTTCCGACCGGTCTGAAATGGGAATTTACTGCAAAGGCCCAGGGCGATCAAAAATATGTTGTTTGTAATGCAGATGAAGGCGATCCCGGAGCATTTATGGACAGAAGTGTTCTGGAAGGTGACCCTCATAGTATTATTGAAGCGATGGAGATTGCGGGATATGGTGTCGGTGCAAATCAAGGATATATCTATATTAGGGCAGAATATCCTATTGCAGTGAAGAGACTTGAAATTGCCATTAAGCAAGCAAAGGAATATGGTTTACTAGGAAAAAATATATTCGGTACTGATTTCAGTTTTGATCTTGAAATAAGACTTGGTGCCGGTGCTTTTGTTTGCGGTGAAGAGACTGCATTGATGACGTCCATTGAAGGGCATAGGGGTGAACCGAGACCAAGACCTCCATTCCCGGCTATAAAAGGGCTTTGGGCTAAGCCAACCTTGTTGAATAATGTTGAGACTTATGCAAATATACCGCAAATTTTCTTAAATGGAGCAGAATGGTTTAGTAGTATAGGTACAGAAAAAAGCAAGGGAACAAAGGTGTTTGCTTTAGGTGGTAAAATTCATAATACAGGACTTGTTGAAGTTCCAATGGGTACAACACTTAGAGAAATCATTGAAGAAATCGGTGGCGGTATTCCTAATGGGAAGAAATTCAAGGCAGCGCAGACCGGGGGGCCTTCCGGAGGTTGTATCCCAGCGGAATTGATTGATATATCTATTGACTATGATTCGCTTATACGAATTGGTTCTATGATGGGTTCCGGTGGGTTAATTGTTATGGATGAAGATACTTGCATGGTTGATATCGCAAAATTCTTCCTGGAGTTTACAGTTGATGAATCCTGCGGCAAGTGTTCTCCCTGTAGAATAGGAACCAAGAGAATGCATGAAATTCTTGAAAAGATTACAAATGGTAATGGTACCATGGAGGATATCGATAAATTGGAGGTTCTTGCTAAAAATATCAAGGGCTCGGCATTATGTGGTCTTGGACAGACTGCACCAAATCCGATTTTAAGTACATTGAGATACTTCAAAGATGAATATATTGCTCACGTTCGGGACAAGAAATGTCCTGCAGGAGTATGTAAATCACTTTTGGCATACACCATTGATCCAGGATTATGTAAGGGATGCGGTATTTGTGCAAAGCAATGTCCTGTTAATGCAATTAGTGGTGAGAGAAAGAAGCCTTATACGATAGATTCCGATAAGTGTATTAAGTGTGGTGTATGCTTTGAAAAATGCCCGTTCAAGGCAATATTCAAAAATCATTAAAGGAGGGGGATGTGAATAATGGAAACGGTGAATATAACAATCAATAATCAAAAGCTTCAAGTACCTAAGGATTATACCATTCTTGAGGCTGCTAGAAGTGCAAATATAGATATTCCAACATTATGCTATTTAAAAGATATAAATGAAATTGGTGCCTGCAGAATGTGTGTTGTAGAAGTTAAGGGTGCAAGAAGCTTGCAGGCGGCATGTGTATATCCTGTATCTGAAGGACTGGAGATAAAGACAGCTACACCTGCTGTTAGAGAATCAAGAAAGGTAACTTTGGAGTTGATTCTTTCCAATCATGATAGAAAGTGTCTGACTTGCATCAGAAATAGGAATTGTGAGTTGCAAAAGTTGGCAGAAGACTTAAATGTGCAGGATATAAGATTTGAAGGAGAAACTTATAAATTCCCGTTAGATAATTTTTCACCTTCGATAATCAGAGATCCCAATAAATGTATCCTATGCAGGAGATGTGTCAGTGTATGTAAAAATGTACAGACTGTAGCTGTTATCGATGCGCAGGAAAGAGGTTTTAAGACCATTGTAGGCTCCGCTTTTAATAAGAGCTTGAATGAAGTACCGTGTGCAATGTGTGGACAATGTATTGTCGCCTGTCCTGTAGGAGCATTACGCGAAAAGGATGATACTCATAGAGTATGGTCTGCATTAGCTGATGAAAGCAAACATGTTGTAGTACAAACTGCACCGGCTGTAAGAGTCGCACTTGGAGAAGAATTTGGTATGCCAATCGGGACCAGGGTTACCGGTAAGATGGCTGCAGCTCTGAGAAGGCTTGGCTTTGTTAAGGTGTTTGATACTGATACTGCAGCAGATTTAACTATTATGGAAGAAGGAACCGAATTATTAGGCAGATTAAAAGAGGGTAAGAATTTACCGTTAATTACGTCATGCAGCCCCGGATGGATTAAGTTCTGCGAACATAACTATCCTGAGTTCTTGGATAATCTATCTTCCTGCAAGTCACCGCATGAAATGTTTGGTGCAGTAATTAAGTCATATTATGCTGAGAAAGAAGGAATTGATCCTTCTAAAATATTTGTTGTTTCTGTAATGCCATGTACTGCCAAGAAATTTGAGAGTGACAGGGAAGAGCTTGCAGCAACAGGAACCCCGGATGTAGATGCAGTTATTACTACGAGAGAATTAGCGAGGATGATTAAAGAAGCCGGTATTGATTTTACCAGCTTGCCTGATGAAAGATTTGACAACCCGTTCGGTGGTGCAACGGGTGCCGCTGTAATTTTTGGTGCAACCGGAGGAGTTATGGAAGCTGCTTTGAGAACAGTAGCTGAAATCTTAGCAGGAAAATCCATTGATAATATCGAATATAATGTTGTTCGGGGTATAGAAGGAGTCAAAGAAGCAACCGTAGAATTGAGTGGTGTAACTGTAAGAGCAGCTGTAGCTCATGGCCTTGGAAATGCAAGAAAGCTGCTGGATAAGATTAAGGCCGGAGAAGCACAATATGAGTTTATTGAAATTATGGGATGTCCGGGTGGTTGTGTCACCGGTGGCGGGCAGCCAATACAATCGGCCAAAGTCCAAATGGATATTGATTTAAAAGCTGCAAGAGCAAAAGCTATTTATGATGAAGATGAAAGCTTGGTAATCAGAAAATCGCATGAAAATCCATTCATTAACAAGCTATATGAAGAATATCTGGGAGAGCCTTGTGGGCATAAGTCTCATGAATTGCTTCATACACACTATCATAAGAGAGAAAATTATTAATTAATAAGTATTCCACAATTTTTGGTAGGGGCGACCACTGGTCGCCCCTACCATTATAGAATGTTGAGAAACTGATTGCCGATTTCTATGTTATTGTAGGGACGTATGACCATACGTCCGCCGTGCTGTATTACAAATTTCCGGCCGTATATCCATACGGCCCTACATATGGGCAATCTTCGTATTACATGTGTAGGGACGAGCTTTGCTCGTCCGTAAATTCATTGGTTCATTATATAATTACCTTGTGGGCGACCATTGGTCGCCCCTACACTGTTTTTCGGTTATCATAGGATGTATGGTGTAAGCGTCATCCTGAACATAATGAAGGATCTTATGCATCAAATTCAAGATTCTTCACTGCGCTCAGAATGATAGATAATGTCGCAATATTCTACTATTGCGTACTAATTGCAGTACATTTTAAAGATATATTCAATATCAATACTTATTTAAGATAGAGCAAATAAAATTATTTCAAAAATGGCATGATTTTTGCAAATATAATAAATATAGCATATAATAAATGCAATACAAACATTACAATTTCGTTTATTGTAATGTTATAATGAGGGAGGAGAACATATGAGCTTAAGTACAGAGAAAAAGAAGTATCTTGAACAATTATGTAAGCAGTTCAGAGTAGAAGTAATAGAACAGCTGCATAAGATTCAAACAGGGCATCCTGGAGGGTCTTTATCAGCCACAGAGATTATTACAACCCTTTACTTTGAAAAAATGAATGTGGACGCCAAAAACATCAAATGCAAGGATAGGGACCGCTTTATACTTGCAAAGGGACATGCAGCACCAATGTTATACTTTGCATTGGCAGAAAAAGGTTTTTTTCCTAAAGAGGAACTGAAAACATTAAGACAAATCAATAGTAATCTGCAAGGGCATCCTTGTGCAAAGAAGACACCGGGGGTTGAACTTTCAACCGGACCTCTAGGACTAGGTTTGCCGGCAGGATTAGGAATGGCTTTGGGAGCAAAGTTAGATAACAGGAGCTTTTATACATATGTATTATTAGGTGATGGAGAAATTCAAGAAGGTATTATTTGGGAAGCAGCGATGTCAGCTGCCAAGTTTAAGGCTGATAATCTTATTGCCATTCTTGATAATAACGGTGTTCAGCTTGATGGGACAACAGAAGAAATAATGCCAATGGGAGATTTGGGAGCAAAGTGGAAGTCTTTCGGCTGGAATGTAATTCATATTGATGGCCATAGTGTGGAAGAAATATCTGACGCAATCGACGAAGCAAAAACTGTAAAAGGGATGCCAACCATTATTATTGCAAAGACTGTCAAGGGCAAAGGGATTTCATTTATGGAAGGTCAGAATGCATGGCATGGAAAACCAATTGGTGTGGAAGACTTTAAAAAAGCAATGGCGGAATTAGGAGGTGCTATCAATGTCTAATAAGAAAGCAATCAGAGATGCTTACGGTGAGGTATTATTACAGCTAGGCAGAGAAAACAAAGATATCGTTGTACTGGATGCAGACGTAGCCAGTTCAACAAAAAGTATATTATTTGGCAAGGAGTTTCCGGAAAGATTTTTTAATGTTGGCATTGCTGAAGCAAATATGGCAGCGATGGCAGCTGGTTTTGCTACTATAGGAAAAATACCTTTTATTAATACTTTTGCTGCCTTTATGATATTAAGAGCGGCAGACCCTGTAAGAAGCTTAATATCCTATACAAGTTTAAATGTTAAGCTGGCAGGAACTTATGCAGGATTTTCTGATTCTTATGATGGTGCAAGTCATCACGCAATAACAGATATTGCATTTATGAGAGCCCTCCCTAATATGACGGTTATTTCAGTTGCGGATGCGGTTGAAACCGAAAAGGCGACAAGAGCCGTAGCAGCTTTTAATGGGCCTGTATATTTAAGATTGAGCAGAGCAGAAGTGCCTATCATATTTGATTCAAGTTACGACTTCCAAATCGGTAAAGGGGTTCAATTGGCAGAAGGCAATGATGTAACAATAGTAGCAACAGGATATATGGTTACAAAGTCTTTGGAAGCCGCTGAACAGCTAAAAGCTAAAGGAATTAAAGCTAGAGTTGTTAATATTCATACAATTAAGCCTATCGATAAGGAAATGCTTATTAAATGTGCTCAGGAGACAGGTGCAATCGTTACTGCCGAAGAGCATAATATCTATGGTGGATTAGGAAGTGCAGTTGCAGAAGTATTGAGCGGCGCATATCCTGTTCCAATAGAGGTTGTCGGGGTAGAGGATGTATTTGCCGAATCCGGTGATTATGAGCAGCTTCTTAAAAAATATGGTCTAAGTGCAGAAAATATTATAAATAAAGTAGAAAAGGTACTTAAGAGAAAAAATAATTAGATTTAGCAAATAAAAACTCCTTGATGGTGTATGTACATACACCATCAAGGAGTTTTTTTATATGGATTAATAAGATGGAATCACATTATAAATAGTTGTTGAATTTACACAAAAATGATAATAAATAAAAGCTAAAATTATGTATAATTGATAAAAATATATCAAAAATATTTTTAATTTTTTTAATATATAGGATAATTTTTAAATGTATTTTGTTTTATTATGATGAATTATAATTTGAACATAACGACTGAGAGGAAGGATGATATACGTGAATTATTCGGAACAAGCGTTAATAATGCATAAAGAAAAAAAGGGAAAAATTGAGGTTATATCAAAGGTTAAGGTAGAAACTAGAGATGATTTAAGTACCGCTTATACACCGGGAGTGGCAGAACCGTGCAGAAGAATCAATGAGAATATTGAAGACGTATATACCTATACGTCTAAAGGAAATCTAGTTGCAGTAGTAACAGATGGTACAGCAGTTCTGGGGTTGGGAGATATTGGACCGGAAGCTGGTATGCCAGTTATGGAAGGTAAGGCGGTTTTATTTAAGGAATTTGGGAATGTAGATGCATTTCCTATTTGTCTTGCTACTAAAGATACTGAAGAAATCATTAAGACAGTAAAGTATTTGGAACCTACTTTTGGTGGCATTAACTTAGAAGATATTTCTGCACCTCGTTGTTTTGAAATTGAAAGAAGACTTAAGGAAGAACTGAATATACCCGTTTTTCATGATGATCAGCATGGTACCGCAGTAGTAGTATTATCGGGAATGATTAATGCATTAAAATTAATAGGTAAAAAGCTCGAAGATTTATCTGTTGTGGTAAATGGTGCGGGGTCTGCCGGTATTGCAATTACTAAGCTTCTGATGAAAATGGGATTGAAAACTGTTGTATTATGCGATACAAAAGGAGCAATTTATGAAGGCAGAGCCGGTTTGAATTCAGAAAAAGAGATTATTGCTAAAATCACCAATAGAGAATTAAAGAAAGGCAGTCTGAAGGATGTTATGATTGAAACAGATATGTTTATTGGTGTTTCAGCGCCTAATGTTGTTACGAAAGAAATGGTACAATCCATGAATAAAGATGCCATTATATTTGCTATGGCTAATCCTGATCCTGAAATATATCCTGAAGCAGCTAAGGCGGCAGGTGCGAGGATAGTGGGAACAGGGCGTTCGGATTTTCCAAATCAGGTAAATAATGTACTTGCATTTCCTGGAATTTTCAGAGGAGCATTAGATGTAAGGGCTTCGGATATAAATGACGAGATGAAGATTGCAGCGGCTTATGCAATAGCAGAAATGGTCAAGGCTGATGAATTGTGTGAGGATTACGTTATCCCTAATGCGTTAGATAAGAAGGTAGCTCTAAAAGTTGCAGAAGCAGTTGCTAAAGCTGCTAGAGCAACAGGTGTGGCCAAATAATTAAGTTGAATTCAAAATGAAAAATATTTAAAGATAAGATATTTTTCATTTGAATTATAAAAAAATAATGCATAAGGAGGAAGGAAAATGAATACTGCAACAGCAACAAATAATGTATTGCAGGAAAAACCGGGTCTTAAGATTATGGGTATTTCTTTGCCGATGTTCACAATTCTTACGGTTGTCGTTTTGATAGCGACTTACATGGAGGTACTTCCAAAAGGCATGATTGGTGCATTTCCACTTATGATAGTTATCGGAGCCATATTTAATGAGATAGGTGATCGGACACCTATCGTAAAAGATTATTTAGGCGGAGGACCTATCGTAATTATATTCGGTTCGGCTGCTCTTTTAACCTATGGTGTCTTACCGAAGGCTTCAGGAGATATCATGATAAACTTTATGAAGGGTGAAGGGTTCTTAGACTTTTACATCGCAGCACTTATTTGCGGCAGTATTTTAGGAATGAATAGAAAGCTATTGATAAAAGCATCAGTAAGATACCTGCCTGCAATACTGGGCGGTCTTGTAGCATCATTAGCTTTAGTTGGGGTTGTTGGCGGAATGATAGGGTTTGGATTTAAAGAAGCAATATTATATATTGGTATTCCTATCATGGGCGGCGGCATGGGAGCCGGAGCTGTACCGTTATCAAAAATATTTGGTGAGGCTTTAAATCAAGATGTTACGCAGATGCTATCGGTAATGATACCGGCAGTTGCATTAGGAAATGCAATGGCTATTGTAGCTGCAGGTCTATTGGATAAATTCGGAAAAGCTAAGCCGGCTTTCTCTGGAGAAGGTAATTTATTAAGGGATGAAAATATTGCAAAACAAGACTTGGAAGAACAAAAAGAAGAAGCTGCTGTTCCAACTGAGTATGGATTAATGGGAATTGGTTTATTAGTAGCGACTACATTTTTCGCCTTTGGTGCGATATTAGCAAAGTTCATTCCAATACACTCTTATGCATTGATGATTATCAGTGTGGCTTTATGTAAAGCTTTTGGCATCATACCTAAAAAGTATGAAACAGGTGCATTCCAGTGGTTCAGATTCATTATGGTTGGTTTAACACCTACTTTGTTAGTAGGTATTGGGGTAGCATATACGGATTTACCGCAGATTATTTCTTCACTTACTCCACAATATATATTGCTGGTTTTCTGTACAATCGTAGGAGCCATTGCCGGCTCAGGACTTGTAGGAGCATTAATTGGATTCTATCCGATAGAATCAGCAATTACTGCAGGATTATGTATGGCTAATATGGGTGGTACTGGAGACGTAGCTGTATTGTCGGCTGCAAAACGTATGAAGTTAATGCCTTTCGCACAGATTTCTTCAAGACTTGGCGGTGCATTTATTCTCATACTTGCAACCTTCTTATTAAGATTGTTTATGTAGTTAAAAGAATTAATCAAAATTTTGTATTAGTTAATTGATATGTTGGGGCATCGGATACATTTGTATCCGGTGCTTTTATTTATTTTGGGAAAATTAAGGAATATTTACTTGCAATTCTATTTCATTTGTAGTATAGTTAAATTAATAACAAACTGAAAGGCTTTTCTGACAGTAAGTGTCATTTTTTTAACAAAGTAATTGTACTGATTATGAGGGTTTGTCCCGACTATGAAGGCAAGAGAATAATAATAAGTATTTCAAAGTTTACTTACATTAGTGGGTTGGTTTTGTTTATTATATTATCCTTGTGCCTTTGGTGCAGGGATAATTTTATTTTGCGGAGGTGAATTCTATGGAAACGAGAATTGCTGTTGTAGGTATTATCATTGAAAGTCCTGATTCGGTTGAAAAGCTGAATAACATTTTGCATGATTACGGCCAATATATTATTGGGCGTATGGGGCTGCCTTACCGAAAGCATAATATTTCAATTATCAGCATAGTAATGGATGCTCCGAATGATGTCATTAGTGCATTATCCGGAAAGTTGGGTATGCTTCCGAATGTATCTACCAAAACGGTTTATTCTAAAATTCTGCCTGCAGACAAATAGAAAGGAACAGATGGATGCGAAGTCTCATTGACAAGTTGCGTAGTGAAAAGGTCTTAGATAAAGAGGAATTTATAACTTTATTGAACTGTTCAAAAAAAGAGGATATAGAGTACCTGTTTGCAACCTCCAGAGTTATAGCAGATGAGTTTTTTGGTAAAAAAATCTTCATACGTGGCTTAATCGAATTTTCAAACTTTTGCAAGAATGACTGCTATTATTGCGGAATTAGAAAAAGCAATTTAAATGCAGAGCGTTACCGACTTGAAAAAGATGAAATTTTATCATGCTGCAAGCAAGGATATGAACTTGGTTTTCGGACCTTTGTACTGCAAGGAGGAGAGGACTTATGGTTTTCGGATGAGAAGATGATTGATATTGTCTCTGAAATAAGAAATACTTATCAAGATTGTGCAATCACGCTTTCTATCGGTGAAAAGACCTATGAGCAGTATTTAAACCTGTATAACGCAGGCGCAAATCGCTATCTTCTGCGTCACGAAAGTGCAAATGCAGAGCATTACTCGAAGCTCCATCCACCGGGATTAAATGCTCAAAACCGGCAGCGTTGTCTAGATGATTTAAAAAAAATAGGGTATCAAGTGGGTACGGGTTTTATGGTGGGGTCTCCTTATCAGACTGTTGAAAATCTTGTTGATGATTTATTATTTATTAAGAAGCTTGAACCACAGATGATTGGAATCGGTCCATTTATTTCACACAAAGACACTCCTTTTTTAAAATTTCCTTCAGGTAAGTTAGAATTAACACTTATTTTGATTGGGATATTGCGTCTGATGTTGCCTAATGCATTGATACCATCAACAACGGCACTTGGGACAATTCATCCGGATGGACGGGAAATGGGGATATTAGCAGGAGCAAATGTAGTAATGCCAAATCTTTCTCCTGTTGGAGTAAGAAAAAAGTACTTGCTTTATGATAACAAAATCTGTACCGGGGAGGAAGCAGCAGAATGCCGTTCTTGTCTGCAAAGTCGCATGAAGAAAATTGGATATGAAATTGTAGTGGATAGGGGTGATTTTCGTCCTGAATAAGGATTCTCGATGTGCATTGATAAATGCTAAAAGATTGAAGCTTATGTCATTCTGAATGAAACAGAGTGAAATGAAGAATCTTTAGAGCTGTTTAAAGGATAAGATTCTTCGCTGCGCTCAGAAT
>JBFWMP010000032.1:0-22199 GCA_050251575.1 Clostridia bacterium | reverse complement strand
AATCTCTTCAATAGACTCAATTCCTAATTGTTTTAGGATCTTCATCACATTGAAATTATCAAAGGGTGTCATTATTAAAGAATCCTCTCCAAACTCATTAACGAGTTTAGTCGCTTTCTCTACCTCAATATTTGTTCTTGGTCCACCAACACAACCTCCATTACACCCCATACCTTCAATAAAATTATAATTAATATTCTTTTTAGTTGATATGTCATCCAATATCATTTTACATTTTTGAACACCGTCAACTTTTTTTGCTTTAAGCTTAATAAGTCTCTGAGGTTCCAATCTATTCACTACCATCTTAACCGAAAAACTTACTCCTCCAGTTCTTGCATATAATCTTCCTCCCAAAGACGCCTGATCTTTATCATCTGAAGGCAATTCGTGCAATTTTATCTCAAGAGCCCTGAATATTTCATCCAGTTCTCTGAAATTCAAAACAAAATCGACAGCTCCCTTTAAATCGGGCTCTTTAATTTCAGCTTTTTTAGCAATACACGGAGCTATAAATACTACCTTTGCATCTTTATACAACTTTTTTAGAATCCTACCCGAAGCAATCATTGGTGAGACAGACGGAGACATTTTTTTATAAGCATCAGGATAATTCTTTTTTATTAAATTAAACCAAACAGGACAACAGCAGCTCGTGAGAAAAAAATCTTCTTCGGTTTTAACCAAGTGACTAAACTCGAAAGCTTCTTTGATGGTTAATATATCTGCAAACAGCGCCACTTCAATCATGTCTTCAAAACCTAAAAATTTTAAAGCGGTTCTTAATTGACCCATGGATATATCATCACCAAATTGACCCACTATCGCCGGAGCAACCACAGCGTATACCGGTGTTTTGCTATCTTTTAGCAAATCAATTACAGGTATAAACTCTATTTTATCCGCTAAGGCACCGAAATCACAGCCTGAAACACAGTATCCGCAGCTTAAACACTTATTATTAACTATAACCGGTTCTTTCTGCCGCCTATATATCTCTGTCTCATATTTGCATACTCCCATGCATTTGCAGCTTTCCTCATTACAGTGCTCACATGCGCCATCTATTTTTGCAATAACAGGTTGTCCGATCTCTTTAGATTCTTTGATGATATCCAACTCATCTTTGAAGTCATCATTACCTCTTGGATCCAGTCCCATTGCTATACGGATATGATCTTTTATAAAAGAAATATCTCGGTCTTTAAGTCCTAACTTATCTTTAATTTCATAAGATAATTGGTTTAGATCTTGTATGTTATTTAACTCTCCATTCCAGTATCGCTTTACAAGTTCACCAAATATATGCATACGTTTTTCTTGAAAATTACTAAATTTATTATCTATAACGCAACTCCCCTTTATCCTGATTCGTTTAACGGTTGTATACTTACGAATCTTTTATTATTATACTTTTATTATATATATTACTTCCCTGGGGCCTAAAAATCCTGCTTTACAAGTTTAACAATTTTATAATTTTAGCTCTATTTTCTGCGAAGCCGAGAATTATCTTTTCATCAAAGAGAAGTGCGTCCAGGTTTCCTCTAGGTGAACCTTGAATAATTCTTCGGATCTTACGCGATTTTTGAGTAATCTTTTCGACAATATATAGCAATAATGTCCACAGAAAAATTCCATATAGTGAATGAAAAATTTTAGTCTCTTTATCATAGATAGCATTACCTAAAAGTTCACCCAATACAATGGCTGATATATAGTAAGCATTGGCTTTATTATGCGTAAATTTAGATAATAGTATTAATTTTACTTTATCAAAAAATTTGATTTTAATAAATATTAATATTTTTGCAGATACTAATTTGGAATATAATCGTAATCAGGAGGTTCTATATGCAAAATTTATCTACAAAAGAATTAAACTATATAAAAGACATATTATCCTGGGAGCTGCTCTCAACAAAGAAAAACTTTCAATACGCAAATCAGGAGACAAATCTTGCACGCCAAAAGTTATTTTTTGATACTGCAAACATGCATCAACAAAATTATTTGAGTCTATTAAACTATGTAGATCAACTAGTGAAAAAACAAGGAGGTCAGATGCACTAATGGATACTCAGTCAACAGTTACTACCAAAGTAGGAGTACAAAAAATCGGCAAACAAACTTCTGGTGAACTACCAAAAGTGAAGGATGCAAATGTAAACTTAAGAGATCGATTAAATGATTCCCTATTGGACGAAAAACAAATCCTTGTCAATTATCAAATTGCTATAAATGAAGTAATTAATGATGATCTGCGCAATTTGCTGACAGATACTCGTAATAAGATACAGGGAGCACATACAGGATTTTTTAATGAATTGTTTAACCTAGGTGAATACCAGGCTGATGTGGCAACCACTCCACAAATAAAAGATACACTGGATGTATTTAATAACTATAAAACTCAACTTCCATTTAATCAGTAGTAAATAATTTTTTCCTAACAGACACTCTTAATAAACTGTTATATAAAAACAATTGTAATTTATTCCTTTTTTTCATATAACAGTTATTTTTCTATTTTCACTTTATATTGCAAAATTCAAAACCCACCGGTAGGATACCGTGCCGGTTTGACTCCGGCCAGTGGCACAAAAAAAAGCTCTGAATTGCTAATCATGCAATTCAAGAGCTTTTCTTTTTTGTCTTTGCTGTTTATGTACTTCAGAAGTAGCTTTTAAACTAAATCCGGATGCGTATGAATATTGATTACGAGAGTATTCATAAGTCGGCACTTATGAATACTTGCCTTGTGTAATTCTTAATCAAACATTACAAAACCTGAAAAGTTACTTTGTGTAACGTCTTTTGCATTTACCCATCCTCCGCTTGAATCCTCTGCCACCATTCCAATCCATTCTTTATTATCTGTAGCTGCAAGATATACTTTTTGTCCTGCTTTGATGGTAACACTCTCAGAATTCATATTCTTTTCACTATAAGCTTTTATGTCTTTTTCAATCTTTAGCTCACTTCTTGTTTCATAATCTTGTCCATATTTTTCTATGTTGTCTATCAATTGGTTATAGGTAGTATAATAAGTGAAAAGATTTCTTCCAAACCAAGTATGATGAGGCAATATTGAAAGTCTCACAGGTGCTTCTATTCCTTCACCTGGTTTTAGAATCGCTTTATAGTTAAAATCATCCATACTTTCCGTATCATACCTAGATTGATTAATAAGTTCTCCCGGCACCGTACCCACACTCACAAAAGCTTTTGTTCCCATAGGCGCAATGATGGAATACAGTCCTGTAGAATAATCGTTGCTTGGTCCGTAGTCTATAATACCGATCATATTCATTTTATTATCGAATTTATCACTAAAGGAGACAATAACAAAATACTCTTTTTCTGCAAACATGGTATCAATATCTATTGCTTTATATCCGTTAATCGTTAATTTGCCATTAGCCGTATCATATTTTATTTCTTCATCTTTCCCATCTTCATCAACGTCAAAATAAGCTGTTGCATTTGCTCTGAACTTAAAGTATCCCGATACCGATTCAATTAACGCATTGGTGGGTGTCTCCGGCTTCTTAGCTTCTTGATTTACTTCTTGTGTTTTTGGTGCTTCAGCCGCTTTTGGTGCTTCAACCTCTTTTTTTACTTCTTGATTTTGTTTTGCAGGTACTTGCTGTTTTTCTTGTCCCTGTGACTCTTGCTTTACTGTTGCTCCTTCTTGCTTCTTCTGCTCAGCTTCCATCTCAGCCTTTAGTTCTGCCTTTAATGCTTCTTTTTTCTTTTCTTCGGCTTCCATTTCAGCTCTAAGCTCTGCCTTTATCTGCTCTTCACTTTTTTGTGATGCAGGAACTTGTTTGGTTCCGCATCCCACAAACATTGTGAACATTAATGATAACACTAATACTACGTTTACTATCCTTTTCATCATTATCTTCTCCTCACATAATTTTTGACATTGGTCATCTTTACCGTTTACCATCATCATTAAGTAAATAATACAAATATGTTGATTTTTTTATTTTAACATCTTTACCCAGCCCATCTTTACTGGAATAATCGCCCCAGCTCATGCTCTTCCCCTCCCACAGGAAATTATATCCAGCAAATTATTTGCTTAGAAATCTAATAATATTCATCCGTTTTAAAGATATAACCTTGCTTATAGCTTGTTTCTACAGTATCTTTGCATTTTGCATCAAATAATTTTTTTCTGATATTCGAGATATGTGTCGATATGGTCCTTGTATCTCCATTTCCGGTCTTTTTCCCGTATAAGACATATAATAAATCACTTATAAGAACTACATGATTAGCATTTTGGACCAGCAGCTTAAATATCTTAAATTCGTTGGCAGTAAAAAATATGTCTGTATCTTGACACCGGACAATTTGAGTGGATTCATTAATCTCATAGTTTGCAGAGATTGTTTTATTTACAGATAGGCTGTGATTCGGCTGTAGTACTACTTTTAATTTTGCAAGCAAAATCTCAAAATCAAAGGGTTTATTAATATAATCATCTGCTCCGAGGATATAGGCATCCAGAATCGTATCTTTATTTTTAAGTGCTGTTAAAAACACTACCTTCACCTTAGAATGTATAGATTTAAAATACTGGCAGAGATGCATTCCATTTTCATTGGAAAGATTAATATCAAGCAGTACAACATCCGGCAAAAACTCTAAAAATATCTCCTTTGAATCTCTAACGGCATAACTTTGCGCTACTATAAAACCTACACTTTCTAATAATCTTTTTAAAGTGTTTGATAACTGCACCTCATCCTCAACAATTAATACCTTTTGAAAAAATGCATTAACCCCCATCTGATCACCTTCACGTCAACCTATTATTTTCTAACACTTACTTTCTCATGATTACTTCATAATCTGAAGAATCTCTCATATCGTCAAGCGTAAATTCTACATCGCTATAATTGCCGGATTCTGTAGGCGCTTTGCCTGTCACTTTAATATACGACATGTCTCCGCTCTGAGCATATACCTGAACATCTACATTCGCATTGTATAGAGTTCCCACTTCCAGAACTTCACCATTCGAATCCATTCCCTCATAATAAGTTATTTTAATATCTTTTAAATGACCGAAAATTGCAAATTTTACTCTCATACTAAGACTGCCTTGGGTAACATTTCCCATGCCTTTAATAACCTCCGCTAATAAAGCACTGTTTACACCGTTATACATAGGTACAATCACTGCACAATAGTCCTGATAATTCACATGTGTGCCATTTATGCTTTCATTGCTTAATCCGGACAACTTAAGATTTTCCTTTTCTTCTGTACCGGCATTGGAACTTTTAGCTGGCTGACCGGCTGACTTTGGCGTGTCATTAGCTTTCTGTACCTGGATAGACTTCACATCAAATTTCTTAGTGTTATTATTATAGGTATATTGTTCTTTCTTTTCTATGGTTTTCTTTCCGCTCATTTTATCATGTTTAGTTACGGTGAATATAAAATCCGTCAGCTTACCATCTATTTCTCCAATAACTTCCTCATCAACACCCTGAGCCGAAACTCTATAGAATACCTCAAGACCAGATAAGACATTTACGATCTCTGTACCATTGTAAACATATAAGTTCATCTCGGTAGACTCTGTCCCTGTTCCTCCGGTTCTTCCCGTTACAACAAAAAATCCATCCTTAAATTCAGATTTATTCTCATACTTATATAACTCAATATCTGAGGATATCCGTTTATATTCACCGCTGTCACCACTGATGATTTGCATTTTCTGCGGCCATTCCACTCCATGTATACCCGCTAGAACAATCTCATCTGTACCGTCTCCGGTGATATCAAGATAGTTTACTTCCCATAAATTAAAATCATCTCTTGATAAACCTTTAATATCCTGCTTGACGAATTCATAGATAGAATCCATGTCTTTCATATCAGCTTTGGATGCCTTAGCATTGTCTTTTGCTGGTTCGGATGCCTTTTCTGCTTCTAATTCCTTTTTGATCTGCTCTTTCAGCTCTTCTTCTTTCTTCTTTTCTGTTTCTAATTCTGCTTTAATCTCCGCTTTCATCGCTTCTTCTGATTTTTCACCCGAGGAACATGCTGTAAAACTTGTTACAACGAATAAAACGATTACTAATACACTTATTATTTTTTTCATATTGGCCATCCTTTCTTTATGCTCAAGGCACAATAAACTCTACACCTCTTATACTAGTTACGTTTAATGGTTACCCTTATACCTCCAAGTTTTTCTGCTGCTTCATAATCCTCAACTAAATCAATAAAAATCTTATCCTGCGGCACCTTTAGATTATATCTTGTCTGATAGATTGGCATATCAAAATCCACACCAAAGAAGCTGCACTTCGCATCCTCTTTTATTGCGGTATAACCGTCATTCCGACTGATATAAACTTCGAAAATGCTAGTATCCTCATACCATTTTTTCAAAACAAAGTTGTATCCGAAAGGCTCATTCTCTACTAGATAAAACTCAGAACCATCAAAATCATCATATTGCTCTGTAAAATTATTAAAAATACTGCTTGATTCAAATGCTTTTTCTGATAGCCCCAGTGATTTCAAAACCAAATCGCTTCTATCTTTATATGCTGTGGATGCCTTATATTTTTCATCAAGACTTGCCACTAATTCTTGCTTATCCGGCGTTTTATCAGACATGAAATGGTCTTTTACAACAGTAAATGCAAAAATGTGTTCCTTAAGCCCCTTATCATAAAAAGACACCGTAATAAGAGCATCATCACTTTTACTTCTTGGTATTGTTAACTCGGTATCCTTTAGAGAATCAAATTCCTGCAGCAAATAATAATTACCTTCCGTATACATACGGATATATCCTATTTTTACATTTGTTACTTCACCAAATATAGCTAATGTTTCAAGCACATTTTTACTGAAATAAGGGCTATTATCATCTTTATATTGTGCTTTGACTTTAGACAATCTTTCCAGACCCTCACCTTTATAATTCTTTATAGCCATATTAACAGGACCAATGACTTGTTCTTCTTGTTCTTCTTCTTTTGCTTCCTCTTTCTTCTTTAGTTCTGCTTCCAGTTCAGCTTTTAGTTCTTCTTTCAGCTCTTCTTTTTTCTTTTCCTCAGCTTCCATTTCTGCTTTGAGTTCTGCTCTTATCTGTTCCTCACTTTTTTGCGATGCAGCAGGTTTTCCTGAAGCACAACCCACCAGCATAGAGAACATGAATGTTCCTACTAACAACCAACATAATATTTGCTTCATACACTTCCCCTTCTCCTAATAAACTTATCGCAGCAAGCTTTTTTGCTGAGAAATATTACCTTTTTACTTTGTATCCCGTTTCCTAGATAACCATAATTTATCACTATAATTATTTTATCATAATTTCTGACAAAAAAATGCAAAGATTTCTTTGCATTTCCTAACAACCCTTATAAGTCTAAAATTATTAAGTTTTACTTCAAAACACTTGATTTTACTTTATATATCTATATAATTAGTACTATATGACTATACGATTAGTACTGCAGTACTATAATATCTTGTATATTCAAGTTCATATTGTTAGCAATTTATTAATGGAGAGATTTAAATGAAAACAGTAGTCACAATATTTTTAATAACATTATTATTTTTTTCGCTTTCCACATCTTCTTATGCAAACAACAACCTTTCTGAAATATATGCGCAGTTAAATCTCACTGAAGAAGAAACCGATTTTATAAAAAACAGTTCTACTTTTACCTATGGAGTTACGACAGACTATGCTCCCATCGAATATATTGATTCATCAGGTACCCCAAAAGGTTTTGGTATCGAATACCTTCATTATGCTTCTAAGTTGTTAGGTGTAAAATTTGTGCCTGTTGAAGGTTACAAAACATTAAGCTGGAGCAGCTGCTACAAAAAGCTGGTAGATAATGAAATAGATATCATTCCTGCCATCACCTATACAGAAAAAAGAAATAGGCAAGTGTTATTTACCCAACCCTATTTAGAGCTAAGTTGTGTTGTAATTGGCAATGTCAAGGGGCGCATAATATTGAATGAAAAAGACTTGGCAGACCACACACTCGCCTTTCCTACCTCCTATTGGCAAAATGATTATATCAGAAGGCTTTTCCCCGGTGCTTCAATCATGAATACAAAGGATATTCACACTACCCTCAAACTAATTGACAGAGGCAGAGCAGACTATACATTTTTAGAGAGTACCGTATATAACTACTATCATGAACGATATAATTACAAAAATCTTGGCATGGTTGGAGAGTTTTCTAAAGTCATTGACCAGAGAATGGCTGTTAGCAAGAGTAATGTGCTGCTTTTATCTATTCTTGATAAAGTCATTGCTCATGCACCCAAGGAAGAGATTTATAGAAATGCTATCTATATTGAATTTATTCCAAAATCCTATAATCTGTTAATAGGGGTATTAATCTTAGCCACCTTATTATTAATCACTCTTTCTTATATTTTATACAAAAAATTCAAACAGTCTCAACTAAGAGAAAAATATCTTCTTAGAACACGAGAACAGCTTTTTGAAAGTCTGGCTCATGACCTGAAAAATCCTATGTGTATGGTAAAAGCAAATCTAGACCTTATAAAATATAACGTAATTAACCCAAATGAATTAAAAGACCATCTTAAACTAATTTACGGTAATATCGATACCATTAACAGCATTGTTGATGATTTATATGAACTCACCAGCTTTAAAGAGTCTATTCTTTCAAAAGACTTTATTGAAATTAAAATCGGTAAATTTCTTCAAGAGATTTATACCGGTATTCGACCCATGTTTGCAAATGCAAATAAAGAACTAGAATTACTTCACGATAGAGAGACATATCATACCATGCTCAAGGTTGAACCTGTATCGTTCAAACGAGCGATAGATAACCTTCTTTCCAACGCATATAAATATACGCATGAAGAGGGAAAAATTAAAATACGTTATTACAGCGATAAAAACCATCTATATCTCTCTGTCTGGGATAATGGCGTGGGTATTCCCGAGAAAGAAAGTGACAGTATCTTTAATAAATTCTATAGAATCAATAACACGCATACTCAAAACACCACCGGAAAAGGAATTGGTCTGTCAGTGGTACAGGAAGTCATCAAGCTCCATGGCGGAAATATCCATGTAAACAGTATTGAGGGTGTGGAAACCGAGTTTATCATTCAAATTTCCAAAACATAATATATTTTTAAATAACATCCATTAAGGTTTAAAAGTAGAAACTGAAATACTCTCCACAATTGAAGCTGAAATATCTCCTATATGCAGTGACTCTACAACAACTTTGTATAGTTTTTTTCTTTTAGTGTCAGCTACTATATAGCCAAATGCCGTACCGTCATTTACGCTTCCCATATGTTCATATCCGTTTATCGATAATGTACGGTATACGCTCATCTCAAACATATGCGGCGCAAGACCCAGCAAAGATGGAACCTGGTCAATAAAAATACTTTGCTGCGTTGGAAATAATGTAATAGATTTTATAATATCATCATCATCAATAACATAATTTATGACCCATTGTTCAACGCCTGTACCTTTTAAATTCCCCATCCTTCCATCAAGCTTTTTCCCTAATAAATCTAATAAATCATCATGGCTTATTTTAGTTTTAGGACTGAAATATCCTTTTACTTTTCTTACGGTATTGGTGGACTTATCGGTATAAACTTCTGCTGTATAAGCAACTTTCGATGCATTTTCTATAATTGTGTATTCTTCTACATTGTATTGACTTTCCATTATTGAAGAGGGCTTATGACTATGTATTGTTTTATTTGCAGCTTCAACCATCTTACTTATTTCGTCTTTTTTACTTCCCAGCTGTATTCCAAGCAGACTGGGTACTACAGCTAGAAATTCCCCATCATCATATCTTATTTCCATACTGGTAATAGAGTTATTTTCATCATATGTATAAATCTTTTGGTATTCATCAGGGCCAAAAACAATATGATATGCATAGGTTCTCTTCGCCTTATCAACTGTGAGCGTCTCTCTTGCTCCATTGTTATTTCCTATATGAATATATTCCTTTTCTATGTCCAATCCAAAAAACTTAAAGTAAAAATCTTCACTGTTTATCCTTTTGGATACTTCATTCTGATGATAGACATCTATTTGATAAACCACACCATTGCCCTGATAATCAGAATATTCTACTAGTAGTTCTTCTGATTCATTATGCAAACAATCCTTTGCCAATTCCATAGGCATGCCAATATAAAGACCCATAAAACTCTTTTGTTCAGATTTCATACTTAATTCTTCATCAAAATTTCTTATAAGAGTTATTCTATTAATGTGATATTGATCATCTGACACATAAAATCTAACATCAAACCCCGAATAATCTGTATTTATATAGTACTCTTTATCTTCTGATGGCTGCCCCATTCCCTTCATGGTTAAAAAATCGATATCTCCATTCATAAAATACAATAACTCGGAATCTATTGTATGGTCATAAAGCTGCTGGTCATGCGCCGTGTCGGTTACAATCTTTCCCTCATCTGCCGATTCACCCTCTACCCAATCACCTGTATTCTCATAAGTCTGCTTCTCAGCTTTCTGCTGGGTAATAGCATAATTGGAAAAAACACTAAATACAATCATTAAACAAACAAATAATAAAATCACCTTTTTTTTCATATGAATCACCTTACCCTAAAATCTCTCTACCGTCGTATTCAAGTACAGAATAGTAACCAAAAATGCCATGGTCTTCTTCCATATTAAACTTTATTATAATTTTATCACCTTTTTTTACAAAAAAGTGTAAAGATTTCTTTGCATTTTTTTCAGAAAGAGTTTAAGTGTTATAGGAAATCCAGGACGTCTAAAGAATAATTTGTGTGCCAAGATATATAAAAAGAGAATGCGTATCTAAACAACATTCCCTCATCATTGACAAGTCTTAAATTTGCTTCATCCTGCCTACTTGAGTCAATTAGCAGCTTACCGAAGAACATACAGTTATTTCAAATAGGACTAGCTTCGATAATAATTTTTTTATATACGACTAATTGATTATACCTCTCTACAGCTTTTGTTTTGAAACAGTGTTGATCAAACAGAGCCATATACTCTTTCTGACTTCTGATATACTTTCCTCTATCAATCAAACACATAAATCTGTTTCTTAAACTTGAATTTTCAGAAATACACGGCTCCATCATGATGACTTTCCCACCTGGCTTCAGAACCCGCTTGAATTCACTAAGATATTCAACAATCTCCCATCTTGAAATATGATGTATAACAGAGATAATAACTACATAATCTACTACTCCATCTGAGACAGGCAAATGAGCCCCTTCGATAGCCTCAAAGTGATGCGCCGGATGCCTATCGCGGGCATAACTTACTCTTTTCAAATCACAGTCTACCCCTAGATAGTGATTTGGTGTGAAATTTGTACAGTTTGTGCCAATCCCGCATCCAAAATCCAAAACATATTTGTGCTTGAAGCAATAATTAGAATTAAGGTGAGTGCTGATATACTTTTTTGAAAACCACTTCGGTCTCACAAGCCAGTGATAAAACTTTGGTGATAACTCCATGCCCGTTATTTTCACCCTCTCATATAGCCTCATTGATTTACATCGATAAAGTTTATATAGTTATTAAAGCTGAAAGTGTCTACCTTTCAGCTTTTCAAGTAATACTATGGTCTGTAAGTCGGCTCTTGTTGAACTATATAATTTTGTCTGTTTTTTAATGTCTGTAGAATCCCGTCCAATGTCTGTGCCATTTGCTGAAATTCCTGTTTTACATCTTGATCTTCTGTCTCCAACGAAAATGTCTTCACACTAGCTGCTGCACTCTGAACTCCTGCAATAGCTTGCTGCATTTGTGTTCCTACTGTCATTATTTCACCTCCCCTCAAAGCAAAGTTATATAATATTGGATAAACTATATAAAAAGAGGTTACCCTACTCTGCTTATCCTTTTGGTCTGAATAGAAGTGAGCTAATAAAAGCAAATATAATAGCTGCTGATATACCTGCACTGGTAACTTCAAAAATTCCGGTTAGCACTCCAATAACACCGCTGTTTTTTGCTTCTGCCATAGCACCTTTTAAGAGAGCATTCCCAAAGCTGCTTATAGGAACTGTTGCTCCTGCACCTGCAAACTTTATAAGGGGCTCATATAGTCCTAGTCCTCCCAAGATTGCACCAAGAGCTACAAGGGTGCATGTCATATGTGCAGGAGTAAGTTTGAATACATCCATTAGAATCTGTCCTACTACACAAATACCTCCACCTATAATAAATGCCCAAACGATTTTCATAACCATTTACTCGCCCTCTTTCTATCCTTCTATGGATACTGCATGTGCAATACATGGTATACTCTCTTTTTGCTGGTATGAAAGCGGCGACATTAAAGCTCCTGTTGCAATAACTAATATCCTTTTTAATTCACCCTTCCGTATCCTATTTAGGAGGTGTCCGTATGTTACAGTTGCTGCACACCCGCAACCACTTCCACCTGCCATAACAGGTTGACTATCTTTGTAAATTAAGAGCCCGCAATCCGTCATAATTTCACTTGGAATCTTAAGTCCATGTTCTGTTAATAGCTCGGTTGCAATCTGATGACCTACTCTCCCTAAATCACCTGTGGCAATAAGATCATAATAATCAGGTTCAATATCTAATTCTCTAAAATGAGTTTCTATGGTATCGACAGCTGCAGGTGCCATTGCAGCGCCCATATTAAATGGATCGGATAATCCCATGTCAATGACTCTTCCGATAGTTGCCGAGGTCACTCTCGGACCATCTCCATCCCGAATAATTACTGCAGCTCCGGCTCCCGTTACAGTCCATTGCGCCGTGGGTGGCTTTTGCCCGCCATATTCTGTGGGATACCTGAACTGCTTTTCGGTTGCCCCATTATGACTGGACGTTGATGCCACTACCTTGTCACCAAATCCGGAATCAACAATTAGCGATGCTAATGCCAACCCTTCCATCGAGCTGGAACAAGCTCCGAATAATCCTAGATATGGTGCTCCTATAGTACGTGCCGCAAAGCTGCTGGATATAATTTGATTTATAAGATCACCACTTAGCAGAAACTGAATATCCTCTTTTTTTATTCCTGCTTTTTTAATTGCAGTTTCTATAGCCTGCTCCAGGAATTTCTTTTCTGCCTTTTCAAAACTGTCCTGTCCTAACCATACATCATCGTGAAGAATGTCAAAATCCTTCGCAAGGTTCCCTTTTGCTTCAAAAGGACCTCCTACAGCAGCTGAAGCGGCAATAACAGGCTTTGATTCAAAGACCCAGGTCTGGTGCCCCTTTTGCATTTATATTCCCCCCAATGCATTAATTGTAATCTTCACAAGGGCAACAACAAAAGCAGAGAAAACACCATATACAATGACTGACCCTGACAGTTTAAACATATTTCCGCCAACACCCAATACATAACCCTCACTTCGATGTTCAATCGCAGCTGATGCCATAGTATTAGCAAATCCGGTAACCGGCACTGCTGTTCCTGCCCCGGCCCACTGTGCAATATGATCGTAAACCCCTAGCCCTGTCAGCAGTACAGAGATGATGATAAGTACAGCCGATGTAGGATTCCCTGCTGTTTCTTCCGTAAAGTTAAAATAAGTTATAAATATTTCCTGTAATATCTGACCAAATGTACAAATGATGCCCCCAACAAAAAAAGCTTTGATGCAATTGGCAACGACAGGTCTTTTAGGCTCTATATTTTTAGCAAATGCTTGATACTGCTGTTGTGTAGGGGTAAGTTTTTTTTTCTTCTTACTAGACATTCAATCACCTTCTAACGTAATAAGTAGGGTTCTAATTTTTTTAATATTACTTCTAGTCTGTCAGCGTTTCGAGAATACATTTCCTTTGCTTTTCTATTTTGGGTTTCCAGTGCAAATGTCATAAGATCAGCTTGAGTCTTTTGAATATTGGCATATAACATCTGCTTTACTGCAGGTTTAGGAGTTTGGATAGCGTCATCGAAAAGGTCAACATACAAATCCCCAAATCCATCGACTTGTCCTATAAAAACATTGTCTAAAGAAACTCCTATTTGTTCAAGCTGCATATTGAGCCATTGCTGATTTAGTCCTAAGTTGGAAAGAGGCTCGTCTAATACGTTTCCATCTAATATAACAGTTTGGGTTTCTGTTTGTGGTGCAACCATTTTCCCCATGTGATAGGGTGTTACCGGTTTTTTATCTGATTTAGGTAAAACATTAATATCTCCGGTTACCTCCATCACCGCAAATTCAACATCTGCAAGGTTAAAGATATTTTTAGAACGCAGTTCTCTTAAAAGCTCTTCACCGGTCAGTCTTGCCTGTGCAAGATTCTCTTCCATAACCTTTCCATGCCTAATTAGTACCATTTCTTTTCCTTCTGCCCAATCATGTACCCACTTGCTTTTCATCATCAAAAAATCTAAAGCTATCACTAGAACGGACCAAGAAATAAGGGCAATCATACCTATCGTAAAACTCTGTATTACCCCTGCTAAAGTGAGTGAAGCAAGTACACCGATTACGATATAGTTTATAAAAAAAAATGGTGTCATCTTAGCTGGGTGCCTTTTCCCGAGACCTCTTGTAATGATTAACGATAAAATAAATAGTCCTGCTGTTTTTAACAATATTTGAATCCAAGTTTGCATACTCTTCTCCTTATCTTAAACCTGAAATCTATTAGAATCCCTTGAACTGAGGCTCTTCATATTCCATTTCCCTAACTCTGTCTTCTATTTCTTCTACAATCACATTTGTATCTTCCAAAGCTTGTCTAAATACCTGTTTAATTTTTTCATCCTGCGCCTGTTCAGCATATATTCTGAGAGTACTTTGTGCACCCTTCAAACTTGCCAATGTTTGTTTTACTTTTGATCCTGTTGTCATATTTTCAACCTCCTACCAAATTATATTTTTACATAAATTTTTTATTTCATTCACTAAAAGTATATTTGGAAGAAATTTCACCTCCTATTCCAGATGTGAAAAAAGATTCTAAAAAATGATTTTGTTATTCAACATATAAATTCAGCATATTTTTGTAATACTATAAATTGAATAATCCTATACTTCATAGAAAGGAAACTATTCATGTCAATTATTTGGGTTGTAATTATAAGATCGTTAATATCGTTTTTTTCATTGTTATTTTTAGTTCGAATAATGGGGAAACAACAGATGGCAGAACTTACCTTTTTTGATTATGTAGTTGGCATCACTATTGGTTCTATCGCCTCTACACTTTCAGTTCAGGTAAATCAGAATACAACGGCTACCCTGGCAGGGATGGTCGTATGGACACTTCTCCCTATCCTCTTGGCATATCTGAGCTTGCATAATATTTGGATTAGAAAAGTTATAGAGGGAGAAGCTACAGTCGTGATAGAAAACGGAAAAATTTTAGAAAAAAATCTAGGTAGAATACGACTAACTATTGATGACCTATTGTCCGAGCTCAGAATAAAAGAAGTGTTTGATATTACTGATATTGAATTTGCTTTATGGGAAAGCAATGGTCAATTAAGTATTCAAAAAAAATCTCAACGACAACCTCTTACCCCGGAAGATCTTAACATTCAGACTCAGTATAAAGGGTTGCCTACAAGTTTAATTGAAGATGGAATAATATTAGTTGATGCCCTTCGTTCGTTAAATCTCAGCAAGGCGTGGCTCCAGCATCAGCTAAACAAACAGCAAATAAATAGTTTCGATGAAGTTGCATTCGCCCAATTAGACACGCTGGGGAACCTTTATGTGGACTTAAAAGGTGATAAACCATACTATATCATCAACACTACACAATCATAAAGAGATGGAGGAATATAAAATGAGAAAAAGAAACCTCTATATAATTACTATCATTACCCTTTGTCTATTATTAATATGCTCATGTGCTCCTGTTCGAAAGGCATTGGATGCGCGTAGCGGTCTTTCGAAAAATTTGACAGCTACAGAAAACCATATCCGAAAGGCTGACTGGGATAATGCAGCAACCAGCCTTATAAGCACTGAAAAGAGCTGGCATAAGATAAAACCGATCTTGCAGTTGGATATTGATCATAATTATGTAAATGATATTGAAAATAATATAGTTAAGCTAAAAGCCTATTTGGAAAGCCAAGAAAAGGCAGACTCTCTTTCCATCATTCTTCTGATACAGAAATCGTGGGAAGACATTGGACAGATGTAAAATAATATATAGCACCTTTATGACATTTTCACTAAATCCTTAATTACCTCTCCTGCAATAATCAATCCTGCTACCGATGGCACCCACGCAACACTTCCGGGTATTTGTCTTCGTACTGTACAGGTTCTCTCCTTGTTAGAGCAAATACAGTCAGTCCTGCATGTACTATCCAACTCTAAAGGGGTTAAAGGCTCTTCCTTTGAATATACTACCTTTAATGATTCTATGCCCCGCTTTCTCAATTCTCTTCTCATTACTCTAGCTAGTGGATCAATTGAAGTCTTATAGATATCAGTGACTTCAAACCTTGTAGGATCTAATTTATTTCCTGCTCCCATACTGCTCATCACCGGGATATTTTTTTCTTTCGCCCGGACAATCAAGTCAAGTTTTGCAGAAACCGTATCTATTGCATCAATGATATAATCAGAATCGTTATGTATAAGCCTTTGTGCATTTTCTTCACTATAAAATTCTTGATAGACAGTCACTTGTGCTTTAGGGTTAATCTCCATAATTCTATCCCTCATCAAATCAACCTTGGGTTTGCCTACCGTTTTACGAGTTGCATGAAGCTGTCGGTTAATATTTGTAAGACACACTGTGTCGTCATCTATCAATACAAACTTTCCTACTCCTGACCTCGCTAATGCCTCTACCGTAAAACTACCGACACCGCCAATTCCGAATATTGAAATCTTTGATTGACAAAGCTTTTCCAATCCATCAGTACCCAATAATAATTCTGTCCGTGAAAAAGAATGTAACATATGAATCCTCCTAAATATTTATTAACAGAAAATCAATCTATTTTTTACATATATAAGATATTATACTAATAATTTTCTAGTGAGGAGTGGGGAGTGGGGAGTTTTCTTGCTCTCTCCCCACTCCTCATTCCTCACTCCCCACTAGTCTAATACACAAAAAGGTTGCCGATAAAACACTGGCAACCTTTATAGTTTATCTCATATTCATATAATTAAATACCCCACCGAGCCGTGCTTCCGGCAACTTTTAAACCTGCCCTAGCAGGTGGGTGTCCTCCTGGATGCTTTATATTTCCCCTGGCCATAATGGGGGGCCTATATGCTACATTCAGAGTGCGGACTCCCTTTAAAATAGTGTTGGTTCAAAACACTGCCTTCATCACGTACACAGCAGGGATTTCTTTAGTTTTATAATAACACAACTTTACTGTGCTTTCAAGTGTCAATGTTTAGTATCATGCGGAAGTTTCGGCTTTATCAACGGCTACAATATTCCATTTTCCGCATCTATCTCCCCAACGTGCCACCGGCTGATTATCAGAAAGAATCTCTACCACCTCACACATATTGGAACATCCCTGACACTCAAAACTCTTTGCTTTATATTCCCTATTGACCAACTCAAACCCATAAAAACTTGTAGTCCCTTTTTTTCTAACCTCTTCTTTTGCAAGAACTGCAGCCCCTAATGCACCCATTACATCATAATGTTCAGGAATCATAATCTTCTTCCCAAGCTCTCTTTCAAATGCTGCAACAATACCGACATTTGCTGCAACACCTCCTTGAAAAAGAATAGGCTCCAATATTTCCTTGCCTTTACCCAAGTTATTTAAATAATTTCTTACAAGTGCTTCACAGAGTCCATTAATAATATCTTCGACATTTTGACCGGTTTGCTGCTTATGAATCATATCTGATTCTGCAAATACTGCACACCGACCTGCGATTCTTACAGGGTTATTGGATCGCAAAGCATACTTCCCAAATTCTTGAATCGGAATATCTAACCGTGAAGCCTGTCTGTCAATGAACGAGCCTGTTCCGGCAGCACAAACAGTATTCATTGCAAAATCATATACTATTCCATCTCTTATAATAATAATTTTCGAATCCTGTCCGCCTATTTCCAAGATAGTATGCACATCATGACAACATTCTAAAGCAGCAACTGCATGGGCAGTAATTTCATTTTTCATAATATCAGCACCGACCATGACTGATGCCAATTGCCGGCCGCTTCCTGTGGTACCAACTCCTAAAATCATGAAATCATCTTTAATCCCTAGCCTAAGAACCTTTAATCCTTCTTTCAGTGCCTTTATCGGCTGACCTTGTGTTCTAATATATAGTTTCTTAAAAACCCTTGCATTCTCATCTATCAATACTAAATTAGTACTTACAGAACCAACATCAATTCCCAGATAATACGTATTCATTCCTAACTTGACTCCTTTCCTTTCTTCTCGCAAGCATATCGACAAATGCTTCTATTCTTGTTTCATATCCCGCTTCTCCTGTTAGTTCATCAATAATCAGCGTGAGGATAGGAATATTCATATCATTACTTACCATAGGCAATATACTTTGGGCAACAATCTCAGGCATACAGGTAAAAGGATATATCTGTATCACTCCATCGTATCCTTGTTGTGCATACAATATGCTATTCCCAACAGTTTCCTGCCCATGTCCTCCAATCATAGCATTTAAGTAGGGTTGAGCTGCCTTCTCATAAGGCCTGTTTTTCTTTAAATGTAATGCAGGCTTAATCATATGTTCAATAATCCATCCACTGACATTCAGAGAGCGATCAACTTCAATTCTCATGTTTCCAAGCATCTGCTCTATCTTTAAGCTAGTAAAAGGTTCAATAACAGTATATATTTCACCAACAATTCCTATCTTTATAGGGTGTATATTTTTATCTATTTTAACAATATCCAATTCTTTTTTAGCATCTTTTATAAGCTTTATAATATTTTCAGCTCCGTACACCTTATTGACCTGGTGATGAAATTTCTGCATAATCCAATCTGTTTGTCCTTTTACCTTTTCACGGGGTCTAACTTTAAAGGACAGCTTATCTAACTCATCCAACTCTACAGCGACTTCTGTGGCCTTTTTTATTGCTATCGGCACCTTTAGAAAACTTTGTGAGCCTATTAATCTTCTAATTCTTTTTAAGAACTCTTCAATGTTTCCATCAGGCATTTCTAATATAATTATGTCAACATTATATCCCAAATCTCTAAGTATTTCTCTTTGCAGCTCCGCATAATATCCAAACCTACAAGGACCACATCCTCCTGTCATTACAATAGTATCGGCACCTTTTTCCATGGCTTCAATAAAATTTCCCATATTCACCTTAAAAGGAAGACAAGCCATTTCCGGTGAATGCTTTGTTCCTATTTCAAGAGTCCTTTTACTAGAGGGCGGAGGTAGAATAAAATCTATATTTAAAAAATCAAATAGTGCTTTCACTACAATACTTGTATTACCCATGTGCGGAAATGTTGCCTTCATTTCTTTTCCTCCATCTCACCATATCGATAAATGCTTCAAGACGTGTATTGATACCTGCTTCTCCAGAATGCTCATCAAGTGTTAACAAAAAAAACGGTAAATTCCTTGCTTTGCGAATTTTCCGCTCGCATAGATCTGCCATAAATGCATCAATTCCACAACCAAAAGACATGATATAGATGATACCGTCTATTCGTTCCATATCCATTAAATACATACCAGCACCTATCAAGCGTTTTCCAAACGTCCAAAATAGCTTTTTAGGTAATTCATCCGCTTTGCGGTAAAGTATATCATCATCAATTAATTCAGGTGTGATAATGCTGATACCCTGCTGATGAAATTTAGAAATCAAGTCCATACTGATATAATTATCATACAGATTGTACACATGACCTATTAACGCAATACGCAGTTCTTCTTTCCCTTTAAGGACTATCTTATGATTATCCAGCAGTTCAGAAGGATACTTTCCATTATGAAGTGCGTTCTTATATTCCTTCTGCTTTTTGAGGGCCTTATAATATGCAGCTTGGATATTGGCTTTATTTTTTGAAAAGATACTTCCTATTTCCATAAAAGCTTTGTATAGCTGCTTTTCTGATTTCCTCATATTTATCTGAGTATCAATGATTGGAGGAAGCCCTTTTATGGAGCACCTTACCATATCAGGCAATCCACAAAACTTCGGACAGATATATTCTCCTTTGGATACACTTACAAGTCTGGGAATAAATAAATAATCCACTTTATCTTTCAAGTCCTCTACATGACCATGAAATAGCTTCACTGGAAGACAGGCTTCATCAACACAGTTTTTCACTCCACTATTAAGAATTCCTTTTGTAGTCATATCCGATAGCACCACATCCATGCTCAATTCTTCGAAAAATGTTTTCCACATAGGATAATATTCATAATATAATAACGCTCTAGGAATCCCTATTTTTATAGTTATTTTCTTCACCTCATATCTTTTCTATGCTGTCGTTCATCATGTATTATTGCTATTTATAGGTGTTTTTATAACTATAATAAAATAAAAAATACACCCTGTGTCTTCCACTGGGTGTATTTTCATGTAAAATGTACTATTATTCTTCATCTAGAAATTCGAATTCATCTTCCATTCGTATTTTAAATTCCTCAAAAACCTCATTGAGTTCAGCTTCATCCTCTACTGCCAGCAAGGAATCTTCTCCATCTTCACCTTCTGTTACCTTAAGAATGACTACTTCATCTTCTTCATTTTCTTCATCTTCGCCAATAGGAAGTAATACCACATATTGATTATCATTCATTTCTATAGTATCCAAATGCTCAAATTCTACTTCTTCTCCATTTTCATCTACCAAAACAATAATGTCATCTCTTTCTTCCGTCATCATATTCACCTCATCATTTAATTTCAACTTATTGTATACTACGAAAACCTTACTGTCAATTAGTATCTGCCATTTTTATAAAAATACTCTTATTTTATAGTAAGACAGCAGAACAGTAGAATAAGAGGCAATAGAATACGGAATTTTTTAGTACTTTCTGCCAGGCCTAGGGCTTAGATGGTTGTCCATCCACCGTCAACTGTTACAAGCTGTCCAGTCGTATATTGAGCAGCATCAGATGCAAAGTAAACGATAATACCGTCTAACTCTCCATCCCTACCCGGTCTTCCCATTGGACAATAGGTTTTGATTGTTTCTAAGAAACCATCATCGGCTAGTACATCCTGTGTCATTTCGCTAGGAAAATATCCAGGACCAACGGCATTAACAGTTATACCATATTTTGCCCATTCGTTAGCCAATGATTTTGTCATCATTTCTACAGCGCCCTTGGTGGTACAGTATGCACTTAGCGGCGAGCCGGCCATTGCAACGCTACTGTGGATAGAACCTATATTAATAATTTTACCACAACGGTTTTCAATCATTACTTTACCCACTTCACGGGCAAAATAATAAACCCCATTTACATTGACACGCATCATCATTTCCCAAGTTTCGTCACTTTGTGACTCTGCCGGTTCTACCAAACCAAGACCTGCATTATTTACTAAAATATCAATAGTGCCATAATGTTCCTTAATAACTGTAACGGTTTCTTTTATTTGATTAACATCAGTAACATCACATTTTAATGCCAGACATTCTACACCTAATGCTTCCACTTCTGCCTTTACATCTGCTAATTTTTCCACTCTTCTGGCAACGATTGCAAGGTTAGCACCTTCTCTTGCCAAAGCTTTCGCAAACTGAACACCTAATCCGGAAGAGGCCCCTGTTACCACTGCAACTTTACCTTTTAAACTAAATAAATCTGACATACTTATTCTCCTCACCTTGATAAATTTAGAGTATGAAAGATACCCTATATCTTTAGCGTTAGTCAACAAAACATTGTTTGTTAATTAACTAACTATGTTTGTTAATATTATATCAATGGTTTAGAAGTATGTCAATAACAATTATATGAAATATCTTTTTGTTTTTTAATACCTATTGTTTTTAGTAGAAATGTCCGTATTATTTTCCATTTACACACAGTCTTCCTTCCGAGGGTACTCAAAAAGTCCGTATTCTGTCATTCTGAATGAAACAAAGTGAAATGAAGAATCTTAAAAGTTGCTTAAGTGCTAAGATCCTTCACTTACGTTCAGAATGACATCTCGAGTTTTTTTTGCTTAA
>JBFWMP010000031.1:0-22475 GCA_050251575.1 Clostridia bacterium | reverse complement strand
CCGAACACGGTAGTTAAGCTCCGCAGTGCCGATGATACTTGGAGGGCAGCTTCCTGGGAAAGTAGGTCGTTGCCGGAACTAAAACAAAGAAAAAGCAAAGGATCAATCCTTTGCTTTTTCTTTGTTTATACCAGTTTTCGTGATATAATAATAATGAAAATTATGGAACATAATAAAGAGTGGGGCGTGAAAACTATGAGTAGAAGAGATAAAATCATTGAGATATTACTAAGAGAGAACAATGCAGTAAGCGGCTCTGAATTGGCAGCAATATTAGATGTAAGCCGTCAAGTGATTGTGCAAGATGTCGCCTTGTTAAGAGCATCTGGTACAGAAATTATTGCAACGCCGCAAGGATATCTCTTACTAGCACCATTCACTCATAGATTAAGAAAAACAATTGCATGTAAGCATAAGAAAGAAGATATTAAGGATGAACTCACTACGATTGTAGAT
Organism: Clostridia bacterium; assembly: GCA_050251575.1. Lineage (GTDB taxonomy): Bacteria > Bacillota > Clostridia > SK-Y3 > SK-Y3 > X23. Next base: position 22,019 of record JBFWMP010000031.1, on the reverse strand, counting down.
GAGGGAGGTACTATCCTAGATGTCATAGTAGAGCATAGTATATATGGTCAAATTTCAGGAAATATTATGGTGAGTTCAAGGAGAGAAATAGACGAATTTATAGAAAAGGTCTATGAAAAAGGTACCAAGCCTTTGAGTGATTTGACAGGCGGAGTACACCTGCACACTATTGAGTACAAGAGTGCACAGGATATTAGAAGGATTGAAGCAGCGTTATTAGAAAAAAGATACTTGCTAATGGAATAAAAGTGTGATATATTTTTATTCTACATGACAAGACAGGTGTAAATACATTCAGGAGGAATAAGATGGATACAAACAAAAGTGGAAAGCAAGAATTGGGGTTTTTAAAAAGAAAAAATATTGAATTTACGGTGCAAAGATATGGAATCGACGCGTTGGGTTCTATGGCGTTGGGATTATTTGCTTCTTTGATCGTCGGATTAATATTAGAGCAAGTAGGAAAAGCCTTGCATATTCCTACTTTAATCACGATTGCCCAAGTAGCCAAGATAATGATGGGACCTGCGATTGGAGCTGCTGTCGCTGCAGGTCTGAAGGCTCCTAACCTGGTTATATATTCATCTATTATTACAGGTGCTGTCGGAGCACAGGCAATATACCTGTTAACAGGTAATCCACCATTATTTACGCTTCCGGGTGAGCCGGTCAGTGCATTTATTGCAGCTGCAATCGGAGCAGAGTTTGGAAAATTAGTTGCAGGAGAGACTAAAGTAGATATTGTATTAGTACCTTCTACAACTATTATAGCAGGTGGTTTGGCAGGTATTTTTATAGGACCTTTTATGGCAACACTTATGACACAGATAGGAAATTTTATAAATTTTGCAACTAATCAGGAGCCATTTATAATGGGGATATTAGTATCTGCTACGATGGGGATAATATTAACTTTACCAATCAGTAGTGCAGCAGTAGCAATTTCGCTTAAGCTTGCAGGATTAGCGGCAGGAGCTTCTACTGTAGGATGTGCATCCCATATGATAGGATTTGCAGTAGCCAGTTTTCGAGAAAATGGCGTTGGGGGACTAATTTCGCAAGGGATCGGTACTTCTATGTTGCAGGTTCCTAACACAATTAGAAATCCACGAATATGGCTTCCTGCTGTTATTACAAGCATTATTTTGGGACCAATCAGTACAATGGTATTTAAGATGGAGAACATTGCGGCAGGTGCTGGAATGGGTACTTCAGGATTAGTGGGGCAGATTACAACATTGAGCAATGATGCGATGGGATTTAGTCTGGATGTATTTATAAAAATAGGATTAATACACTTTGTTTTACCTGCAATTCTATCACTTATTATTTCAGAAATACTTAGAAAGTTGAATTGGATAAAATATGGAGACATGAAGTTAGAATTATAAGAGGTATTAGTATTTGTGGATAACATAAAAAAGTTATCCACAAGCCTGTTGATAGAGTTGATAATAATATGTTGCTATTACCAGCAACTGCATGGTATAATATTGATACAAGATAATTATTTTGTAAACATAAATGATGACTTATCCACAGATCTTATTAGTAGAGGCTAAAGTTAAAAGCTATAGTGTGTTATTATTTAATACGCTATAGCTTTTTTATTTAGTATTGATAGTCAGGTATTTATAAAATATAATCATTTAAGCAGGGAAATGAAGGAGGATATACAGTGGAAAATACATTTGATCGGAAAGAATTAGAGGCTTTAAGAGAACAGTACTATGGAAATGCTGCAATCGAAAAAGAAGTAGTCATAGAAGTTATCAGTGAGAAGTTTTTTAAGGAAATTAAGCATAATGCTGAAAACGATAGAAGAGGAGAGGTTGCATTTGCGGTTCAAAGGAAGAATAAGAAAGTTATTGTAATTAGAACAGATTTCTATCCTGAAGGAATTTATAGGATTCCCACCGGAGGTATTAACTATGGTGAAAATGTGATTGATGCAGTAAAGCGGGAAGTACAAGAAGAATTGGGGTTAATAACAGAGATAGAAAAATTTATGGGAGTTATTAAGTATCATTTTATATATAAGAATGAAAGGATAGATTTTTATTCCTATATTTTTTGGTTAGTAGAGATTGGAGGCAGTATTCTTAGTGATGCTTTAGAGGATGAGATAAATGAGTATATGGAAGTAGACAAGCAGCATATGCTGGATTTGGTAGAGCTTTTAATAGGGTTTCAAGGTGACTGGAAAGATTGGTGTCTTTTTCGTTCATATACTACCGGGTTTATAGCTGATTTTATGTAGAGACTACTTTATTTTAAGAATAACGCTACTGAATACATAGTATAGATATATTAGTTGAAACATTTAGTGATATTTAGAGTCTAATAAATATAACAATACCTTTACAATTAGAAATAAAGCTTGAATACTGCATGTATTTAAAGGTAAAATGATAAAAGGTATGTCTAGTGAAAGGGGTAAGGTCATGGATGAGTATATAAAAGACCCATCGTTGCCGCAGCAGAATAGCCAACAGATAAATTCACATATAGTTAAATACGGATTGATCTACTTTTTTATTATTTTTATTATTTCATCTATGTTAATTAGTATTGGAGCTTATAATATATTGAATTATGAGAAGGTATATGCTGGAATTTACATTGATGACCTTTATGTAGGTGGAGAGACAAAGGAATCAGTACTAGATAAGCTGATGCAAGAGTATCAGTCGGTACTAGACCAAAGGCAGATAAAGATATCAAGTAAAGGAGAAAGCATAGATATACAATATAAGGCTCTTGATGCAAAATATAATATAGAGGATGCTGTCTTAAAGGCTCTTGATGTTGGAAGAAAAGGAAACTTTATTGAAAGACTAGTCACTATTTCAAGGATTAAGAAAAATAACGTTCTGATTCCCTTAACAGTGCACATTAATTCTGTAAAAGCGCAGAAGATGGTCAAAGAATTAGCAAATAAGATAGATATTTCAGTAAGAGAGAATAGTACATCCATCATGGGTGATCGTTTAATAATAAAAAGTGGAGTAAGAGGGGAAGCAATTAATATATCTGGTGCAGTGGCTAAAATAACTGAAGCAGTTCAGGATAAAAATGTTAAAATATTAGAGATCGAACCAGAGATAGTGTATCCTAAGACTATCAGTGTAGAAGAATTATTTAAGCAAGTATACTCGGAGCCTGTAAATGCAGATTATGAAGTAAAGGACTATCGGATCTACTTAAAGGAGCATAAGGCAGGGATTACTTTTGATAAAGCAGCAGCAGAAAGAGTCATCACGAATATAGACGAAGAAGGTAAAGAATATTCGATTCCATTGATTGTCACTCAGCCAGATTTTAACAAGCAAGCTTTGGAAGAGATATTGTTTAGAGATAAGCTGTCTTCTTATACCACAACATATGATGTAAACCAAATAGAGAGAAGTAATAATGTCGTGTTGGCAGCAGAAAAAATAAACGGCGTTGTATTAGGACCAGGGGATGTTTTTTCATATAACGATGTTGTAGGGATAAGAGCTGAAGAAACAGGATTTCAGAATGCTAAAATATATGAAAATGGTAGAGTGGTGGATGGTATAGGAGGGGGTATTTGTCAAGTGTCTTCAACGCTGTATAATGCTGTACTCTATTCAGATTTAGATGTGTTAAACCGCGTCAACCATTCTATGACAGTAGTATATGTGCCAATGGGGCAGGATGCGACAGTAGTTTATGGTTTGATAGACTTTAAATTTAAAAACAATACTTCGTGGCCCATAAGGATTTCTTCAGTAATCAATAAAGGGATTCTTAAGATGGATGTTTTGGGGACGAATGAAGATCAGGAGAAGACCATAGAAATTCAAAATCAGATTATTCAAACTATCCCTTTTACAACTAAGATAGTGGATGACCCTACTCTTGAAGAAGGAAAAATATTTATAGAACAAAAGGGCGGGAATGGATATGTTGTTGATACCTATAAGCTTACTAAGATAGAGGATAAGATAGTAAAAAAAGAATTAATAACTAAAAGTAGATATACACCATTGGAAAGGATTGAAAGAAAAGGGACTAAGAAGATAATATTAGAGCCTGAGAAAGAGCAGAAGCAGGCAGTAGAAAGCACTCAAGAAAAACCATCTGAACCGGTTGTGCCTGCAGCACAAACTGAAGCTGATCCAACCCCAGAGCCAATATAAGCATGGCTGTTAGAGACTGCTTGCGTTAGAGTATTAATGATAACATATAAGTAATGGCATGTTAATGAATACTGATCTTCTAGGGAGACTATTCAAAAAGTCAAGATTTGTGTCATTCAGAATGAAATGAAGAATCTTTAAAGCTGTTTAAATACTAAGATTCTTCGTTCCGCTCAGGATGACATTCTTGGCTATTTTTTATGTTATTTGACTTTTTCAATGATTTCATTTTTGGTTAGCATTTCGTATTTAATCTATATCCATGTATTGCTATGGAAAATTAGTTTACATAATGTTAAAATTAATAGTAGTGTGCGCATTTGTTGAGAGAAAAAAAGGGGGATGGAAGTGGAGAGAAAGGTCTTGATAAAAAAACTATTCGTTTCTATTATTATGATTTTAATGATAACAGTTATTCCATTAAAAGTACTTGCTTTTCAAGTGAATGAGAATTTTTATATGAAAGACATATCCGGGCATTGGGGAGAAAAAGATATCACGCAGTTATCTTATATGGGAATATTAAAGGGGAATAATGGACAAGCAAGTCCTGACAGTCTTATTAGTAGAGCAGAATTTATTGCATTATTGGTAAGAGCTCTAGGTCACGAAGAGGATATAGCTAAAGGAGTACCGTCATTTAGTGATATAAAGTCTACTGATTGGTACTATAAGGTGATTGCTATAGCAAAGGAGAAAGAGATCACGAGAGGAAATGCAGATGGTACCTTTTCACCTAATAAACCAATAAGTCGTGAAGAAATCGTGCTAATGTTGGTTAGAGCAATGAATCTAGATATTAAGCAGACATCCGAGTCAAGAAACTTTAAAGATATTATAAGCAGCTATAAATATAAGGCTGAATTAAATTCAGCAATAAATACAGGTATTATTAATGGTTATGAAGATAATACGTTTAGACCTGCAAACAATGCGTTAAGAGCAGAAGCTGCAGTAATGATAAACAGAATGGTGAATATTCAGGGAAATGCAGTTAACCAAGATGCGGAAAGAGATGATATAGAGCAGCTGTTGCGGGAATATGCTACTAAGTATATAGAAAAGAAAAATAATGATGATAGCAATATTCAGTTTAATTTGGAAAATTCTATTGGTGAAGAGAATGAGACTAATAAGGCAAAATCAGAAATTATTAAACTGTATAAAGAAAAAAGCATAGAAGTAAAAGAGAGCATTAGCAACTTAAAAGTTCAAGTTACAGAGATACGTAAAAATACTGCAAAAGCTAAGTTGCAATATGATGTTAAGTATACGAGAAACTTTACGGATGGCAGCAAAAGAATAAAAGACTATAAAGCAGAAAAAGAGATTAGCCTAAGAAAGTTTGAGGATGGATGGAAAATCTACCATGCAAGTGAAAGGTTATTTCAGGATGAGAAGATAAATCTTGTGTGGGAACAAATTGCCGTAAAAACGCCTGATATGTCAGGGGTTAAAGCAATGGAGGGGTTGAATGTCATTTCACCTACATGGTTTGAGCTTCGTAAAGATACACATAACTTAGGCGTTAAAAATAGTGACCCTATAGTATATAAAAACTGGCAGGGAAGCATTCGTATGATTGATATGGGGGATTCTCAGTTCATTCAATGGGCACATAATAAAGACTATGATGTATGGGGGCTATTCAGGAATGAATTTGATTTGGATGTGGCAAATAAGGTTTTAAATAGTAAGCAGGCAAGGGGAGAAAGTATAGAACTCCTATTAGAGTATGTGAATAAGTATAAATTGGATGGAATCAATGTGGATTTTGAGAATGTCAACTATAGTGATAGGCACGTATTATCTCAAATGGTAAGAGAGTTGGCATTGGCCTTAAGAGAACAAGGAGTGGTTACTTCAGTAGATGTAACCAAAATTGAACCTACGAGTTGGACATGGTCAATGTGCTATGAAAGAGATGAATTAGGTGAAGCTGCGGACTATATTGCTTTAATGGCATATGATCAAAACGGCAGCTGGAGTAAAAAGGGTGGCTCTGTAGCACAATATAGCTGGGTAGAAAAAGGATTGCAGGGCGTATTAGAACAGGTTCCGGAAGAAAAAATGCTTTTGGGAGTTCCCTTCTACACAAGGCTGTGGGAAGAGCAGAATGGGGTAGTAACAAAGACGTATTCTATTTCAATGCAAACAGCTCAAGGTTTAGTCGCCGGCAATAATGCAAGTATCATATGGGATACAAAAAGTGGTCAGTACCTAGCCACATATAAGTTAGGAAATAAGAATTATAAGATTTGGATAGAGGACGCAGAATCTATAAATTTAAAGACATCACTTGTGCACAAATATAATTTGGCAGGAGTAGCTGCATGGCGAAGAGGATACGAAACCCCTGACATTTGGGCAGCACTTAATAAAAGTTTAAATAAGTACAACAATTATGAAGAATGGGTAGCAGGAAATCAGCATATTTTGAAAAAATAACTTAAATGAATCTAATGAATTAATAAACCCTTATCACCTTATTGACATAAGTTCATATAATAATAATGAGAAATACACTTATTAAATAGGCAGAAGGGAGAATTAATATGAATATGGATTATGGTTATTATCAAGGCTATGTGCAGCAAGCTTATCCAGGCATGATGGAATATGAACCAATCAAATACCCGGATATATACTACATTGTTTATCCTGTGGTAAAAAGAAGATGTGATATGTTAGATGCGCAATACAATCCAATGATGTATTCATATCCTTCTTATGAAGACATAGAAGGTATGACAGATGAAATACTAGACGAGTGTAAGATGAATTATCCTGAAATGTATAGGGAATATGGGATACAGTCAGATAGTGAAACTGCGCAATATTATGGGGCTAGGGGCTTGCTTAGGGGTCTGGTTGGGATTTTACTGATTCGTGAATTGTTAAGAAGAAGAGGTTATGGTTACGGTTATGGTCCAGGTTATGGTTACGGTCCAGATTATGGTTATAGATATGGTCGAGGCTACGGAATATTCTAAAATAGCAGATATAAGACAAATAGCATAGAGAAAATAATTCTCTATGCTATTTGTCTTATAATTTTTAATTTATAAATCAAAGTACTTGGCACCATTTTACGACTTAGGGTCTTGTTTGTTATTGCTTAAATGGTGTATAATGAATCGTATTTAAATGTAGAAAAGGGAGAAATCAATGGTTACGAAGCAAACTTTTATACGTGGAGGGAAAAAGGCTGTAAGGGTAATTGCCGACCTTTCTTTATATATTATCCCATCAGTCTTCTTTATTAAAATATTGGAGCATTCCGGATGGATGGGCAAAGTTGCAGAGTTTTTTGTTCCATATATGTCTTATATGGGACTCCCAGGAGAAGGTGCACTTATTTTTCTAATGGGGCATATTTCTATTTATAGTGCTGCAGCAGTAGTTATGGCACTAGAATTGACTGCAAAGCAAATTACCATAGCTTGTGCGCTTATCACGATGTGCCATGCTATAGTGATAGAAACTGCGGTGGTAAGCAAAGGTGGAGCAAATGGCCTGTTGAATGCAGGAATCAGGACGCTTGCTGCAGTAGTAACCGGATTGTTATTGAATTTTGTTATACCGGGGGTGTAAGGAATGGATTGGACCAAAATAATATGGGAGACAGTCAATGTAAGTTGGGCAACAATATTCAAGATGCTTTATGTCGTTATTCCTTTGCTCATTTTTATTGAATGTCTTAAGGATACAGGATGGTTGGAGAAGATAGCGCAGAAGTCCTATGGAATCACTAAACTTTTAAAGCTTCCGGGTGAGGCAGGTCTGGCTATCATTGTAGGATTGTTCGCAGGACTGCTCTATGGCTCAGGAGTAATGCTTCAACTTCGAAACGAAATGAAGATAACTCGATTCCAGTTAAATATATTATTTATATTTATTGGCATTTGCCATGCAATTATAGAGGAAACGATCTTATTTACTTCAATAGGAGCATATGGTGGAATTTTAATTATAAACCGTATTTTTATGGCAGTTGCATTTTCATTTCTTTATATATGGATTACACAATTAGTTGTAAAGTATTTAAACAAAAAAGAGGATTCGGCAGATAGTCTAGGATCACAGCAAACAGAGATATAACTTGACGCAAACAGGTGTTTGGGGTATGATTTAACTAGATAGAAGATATAAAAGGTTTTATGTTGTAGAGGCAGATCTTAATGTATTTATTTTGATAGATATAGTCTGATATGCAAATGACAAAGGTGGGATACAGAATGCCAAAAGATATGAAAAATAATGAATATGGGAATGAAAGCATATCCTCATTAAAGGGTGCTGATAGGGTCAGATTGCGACCGGGTGTTATTTTTGGTTCCGATGGGATAGAAGGATGTCAGCATTCGGTATTTGAAATATTATCAAATTCTATAGATGAAGCAAGAGAAGGTTATGGCAATGTAATTGAAGTGGTACGACATCAGGACCAATCTATTCAGGTTTTAGATAGAGGAAGAGGAATACCGTTAGATTATAATCCAAAGGAAGAAAGATACAATTGGGAACTTGTATTTTGTGAGCTATACGCAGGGGGAAAATATAGAAACAACTCAGGGGAAAACTATGAATTCAGTTTGGGTCTTAATGGACTGGGGAGCTGTGCAACTCAGTATAGCTCTGAATATATGGATGTTACCGTATATCGTGATGGCTATAAGCATAGTCTGCACTTCGAGAAAGGTGAAAATGTTGGTGGGCTGATAAAAGAGAAATGCAAATACGAATATACTGGTACCATTGTTAAATGGAGACCAGATCTTGATGTATTTACAGATATTTGTATTCCGTTGGAATATTTTCAAACTATATTAAAGAAGCAGGCTGTAGTTAATGCAGGGATTTTATTTCGGTTATATGACGAAGCTTCCGATACAACCTATGAGTATAAATATGACCATGGAATTATCGATTATATTAAAGAGGTCAGTGCGGATAAGAGTTTTACAGAGATACAAAGCTATGAAGCTGAGAGAAAAGGCCGGGATCGTGAGGATAAGCCAGAATATAAGGTAAAACTGCAAATTGGATTTTGTTTTAATAATGAGATCAATTTATTAGAATATTATCACAATTCCAGTTTTTTAGAATATGGAGGCTCACCGGATAAGGCTGTCAGAAATGCATTTGTTTATGTAATAGACCAGTATTTGAAGAATAATAATAAATATAATAAGAATGAAAGCAAAGTGACATTTACCGATGTTCAGGATAGCTTAATATTGGTGAGCAATTCTTTTTCAACGGTTACTAGTTATGAAAATCAAACAAAAAAAGCGATTGCCAATAAATTTATTCAGGAAACGATGACAGACTTTTTAAGACAGCAGTTGGAGATCTATCTTATTGAGAATAAGGCAGAGGCAGATAGAGTTACTGAGCAGGTGCTAATTAATAAAAGAAGCAGAGAAACTGCTGAAAAAGCTAGAATCAATATCAAGAAAAAGCTTGGCGGTAATCTTGACATGACAAATAGAGTACAAAAATTTGTTGATTGCCGTACAAAAGATACTACAAGGAGAGAAATTTATATTGTGGAAGGAGATTCTGCATTGGGAGCATGTAAGCTGGCACGGGATGCTGAATTTCAGGGTATAATTCCAGTGCGTGGCAAAATACTTAATTGCTTAAAAGCAGACTACGATAGAATCTTTAAAAACGATATTATTATAGACCTTTTAAAAGTTTTAGGATGCGGTGTGGAGATAAAGTCGAAACATAATAAAGATTTACATTCCTTTGATTTTGATAATTTGAAGTGGGACAAGGTCATTATTTGTACAGATGCAGATGTTGATGGTTTCCAGATTAGGACATTAATACTGACAATGTTATATAGGTTGGTTCCTACTCTTATTGAAAAAGGCAAGATATATATTGCAGAGTCTCCTCTATTTGAAATAAGTACAAAGAAAAAAACATATTTTGCTTATTCAGATAAGGAGAAGGATGCTATTATCTCAAAAATAAAGGATAAATATACGATACAACGCTCAAAAGGACTAGGAGAGAATGAGCCTGAGATGATGTGGCAGACTACCATGTGTCCTGAAACACGGAAGTTGGTTCAGGTATTGCCTGAAGAAGTTGAAAGAACTCAGGAAGTGTTCGAACTTTTACTGGGAGACAATTTGCAGGGTAGAAAAGATTTTATTGCTGAGCATGGATATAAGTATATTGATATGACAGATGTAAGCTAACAGTCCGAAATTACTGAAAAAGTCCGTATTCTGTCATTCTGAATGAAATGAAGAATCTTAAAATCTGCTTAAATGCTAAGATTCTTCGCTGCACTCAGAATGACATTCTCAGCTATTTTTTTGTATTATCTCACTATTTTGGTGGTTTTTAACGGTGCACTAGTAACGGATTTTTCTCCATGAACCGTTACTTTTTTTATTATAGTAGAAGCTGATAAGCCTTTTGCGACTTGCCTAACTCATTTCCAACTCCTTCATCCATCGCCAAAGGGTGGATCTATTAACACCTAATTTTTCCGCAACCTTCGCCTTATTAAAACCTTCCTGCTCCAATAAATTCTGTAGTTTCATTCTTTTTTGATTTTTCAACTCTTCTATATATATATCATCTATATATTCTAATAATTTAGTTCCTTTTGTTTTTTCAATAGCCTGCTCTTCTAGAGCATAATTCTCAGTTTGATCTACCATATTAATACTGCTGATTTTATTAATGTGTTCTCTGTTTTTTTTGTAATCCAATATTTCCCATACATTTTCTTCAGTAATCATATTAGATTTACTCAGCACAACTAAACGCTCGCATATATTTCTGAGTTCACGAATATTCCCCGGCCATTCAATCTGCTGTAAAACTTTTTTAGCTCCTTCTGTAAATATAAGATTTGGCTTTTTGAATTGTTTTGCATAATTCATGACGAAATTTCTTGCTAACAATAATATATCATCTTTTCTTTCAACTAAAGAAGGCAGATCTAGTTTTAATACATTTAATCTGTAATAAAGATCTTCTCGAAAAGTAGCGCTCTTCACCATTGTATATAAATCTTTATTAGTAGCGGATATGATTCTTACATCTATTGGCATCACTCTATCGTGCCCTAGGCGCATTATTTCTTTTTCCTCAATTACCCGCAATAATCGACTCTGCAGATTTAAAGAAATTTCTCCAATTTCATCAAGAAATATAGTTCCTTTATGAGCCAGCTCAAAAAGACCTGCCTTTCCACCTTTTGAGGCGCCGGTAAAAGCACCTTCTACATATCCGAATAGTTCACTTTCTAAAAGATTCTCAGGCAGTGCTGCACAGTTAACAGCCACAAATGGACCTTTCTTACGAAGACTATGGTTATGAATACTTTGGGCAAAAAGTTCTTTCCCAGTTCCAGTTTCTCCGATAATAAGAATATTACTGTCAACTGGACTAATACTCTTTGCAGTTTGTATGACTTCTTTCAAAATTTTAGTATCACCGACAATATCTTGGAAGGTATACTTAGCAATATGTCCACGCCTATGAATTTCTTTTCGTATTTTCTCTTCCATATCTTGAATTTTGGTTATATCTTCAAAGGTAACCATATCTCCTACATTTTCACCTTTAAGCATGATGGGTACTTTATTAACAGCTAATTGTACTTTGTTATGGCTTATAATGGTACCTAAATGTTTGTTTTTATCAATGAGCATTTCTCGCAAGTTAGATTTTGATAATATCTGATCTAATTTCTTTCCAATAGGGTTTTGCATATCAATATCTAAAATTTTTTGAGCAGCCATATTGAAAGCTGATATTTGCTTTTTCTTGTCTACGGCAATTACCCCTTCGTAGGCATAGTCAAGAATTGTTTTAAACAATTCAGCTTTCTCTTGCTCTCTTCTGCTAATTTGAGCGACTCTTTTTGCTTCTGTGATAGCGTGCCACATAGTTTCTTTTCCTGTAGGAAGGAATAGCCATTCCAATCCCATTTTTGTTGCATACTCTTTAGTTAATAACCCACCCACTATGATTTGATAACCTTCATTTGCTGCTGCATTAACCATCAGTTCAATATCCGCTAGTCTTTCTACTCCACAAGGTTTTACCTGTAGCCCTACGATATCCGATATTTTTTCAACATCATAAATTACGTTACTAGGACCTAATATAGCTATTTTTTTAGAGACAAATCTTTTTTTGCATTCATCGAGACATCCTAACAGGTCACTACCGGTAAAAGGAATATCTACAATAGGTATTGAATTTATATTATCTTTTATAATATTTGAAAAAATTCCTCTTGAAATAATAACGTCAGCATCAAAGGTTAATTGATCTGCGTGAACCCAAAGTACTTGCTCTATTTCTAATTCATACTCTTCACTATAATCAGATTTATACAATTTGTTATGCTCTTTAAAAGTAGTCTCTGCAAGTGCAGCTAATTCCTGATGGGGGGGGAGTATCAACTTAATTTTTATCATATGCTATCGCCTACTTTTTATATTTATATAAAAAATTTTACTTGATTTTTGTTTTTATTCTACCAATTAAATTAGTTATTGTCAAAGTTAACGTTTAGTCTTTAAATTTAACAGGAGAGGTATTAAGATACCTCTCCCGTTAAATTTAGTTTATATGCTATTTTAATGTACTTATCCACTTATCGCACTTGCGAGCCTTTCTTTCTCTTCCTTCGACCTTTTCATGTTCTTCCTTACTGTAGATATTGAAACATATAACGCTATTAGCAGGAAGAATGCTGCTATTGGACTTGTGAGGAATGGTATGAAGTCACCATTGGTATGTTGTAAACCTCTCCTGAGATTTAACTCAGCAATAGGTCCAAGTATAAATCCTAGAATGACAGGAGTCAACGGTAAACCCAGTTTTTCCATACTGTATCCGATAAAACCAAATATCAAGATAGTAGCAACATCAAACACCCTATTATTGAGACCATAAGCCCCTACTGCGCATAAAGCAAAAATTATGGGCAGTAAATAGTGTTTTGGAATTTTGAGCATCTTTACAAATATTCGCAATCCATAGAACTCAACAATTAACATCATTACATTAGCCACAAGCAGAGAAGCAAAAATACTGTAGACAAGGTCTTTATTATTGATAAACAGCAGCGGTCCAGGAGATATGCCGTGCACCATAAATGCGCCAAGTACCATAGCGGTAACAGCATCACCAGGTATTCCAAGCGTCAGAAGAGGTACAAGGGCTCCGCCAACAGAGGCGTTATTGGCTGTTTCAGATGCTACAATGCCATCAATAACTCCTGTGCCGAATCTCTCAGGATTTTTATCACTATCTTTGGCCGCCATATATGCAAGAAGATTGGAAGTTCCTCCACCTATACCAGGAAGTATGCCTATTCCTGTGCCAATTAAGCTTGATCTTACGAAATTCACCTTCTGACTCATGAATTCTTTCATTGAGAATCCAAAGCCTTTTATTTTGAAGTCTTGTATCACTGCTTTTTTCATTGAAGCGTCTGCTTCTGCAGTCTTAACGATTTCAGTTATCGCAAATAGTCCTATCAATACCGGCAGAAGGTCAAATCCTGCATCAAGTGCATGTATTCCAAAGGTATATCTAGGCAAAGCATCAACAGGAGCTAATCCAGCAAGTGCAAACACTATGCCGATAACTCCGCTGGCCAAACCCTTTGCCAATGAACCTCCTGACATACTGGCAATCATAGTTAAGGAGAAGATTGCTAGGGCAAAGTATTCAAAAGCTCCGAATTGTATTGCCACATCAGCTAAAGGCGGAGCTATAAAAAACAATACTAAAAAGCTAAATAATCCTCCCAGGAATGAAAAAACAATACCTATTCCTAATGCTTTGCCTGCTTCCCCCCTGGCTGCCATTGGTGACCCATCGAAACATGTGGCTATGGAAGAGGGGGTTCCGGGTATCTTTAAGAGTATTGCAGTTATTAAACCTCCGGAAATACCACCGATATAAAGTCCGCAAATTAATGCCATACCTGCAATGGGATCCATTCCGAATGTCATTGGTAAAAATAGAACAACAGCCATTGCAGCAGAGAGCCCGGGAATCGCACCAAATATGATGCCTACAACCACACCTAAAAGTATAAGTAAAAATATTTTAATTGTTAGTATAGACGTAAATCCTAATATAAATCCGCTTAACATGTAATCCCTCCTAACCCAATATACCAGCAGGTAGTGATAGCTGGAAAGCTAATAAGAAAATATAATATATAGATACAGATACAACTACTGAAACAACTGCAAATATAGGCAGCTTTCTATCTTCTTTTTCAGCAAGTATGATAAACTGGAAAAACAAATATATTGAAGTCATAATTATGAATCCAAGAGTATCAAGTAAAGATACGTATAATGTTATAAGTGCAAAGGTTGCTATGCCAAAGATATTCTTTGAGCCTTCCTTCTTGCTTACATCATCTTCTGTTATACTTACACTTTTTAGTTTTTTTAGTTGTTTGAATCCACCATAAATGATAAATAGGGCAATAAGTGCCAGTAAAATGGAAGCAAGCTGAGGTACGAATTGTGCACTTAGGCTGGATATATCAAGTTTCTTTATGCTAAATGATTCAATAAATATAATAGACGCCAGTAATAAAAGGATACTGCCGGAAATTATATCTCTGTACTTCTTGAACATGCGTCATCCCTCCTCTTTATATTTTTGTATCATCCATGTCCACAATACAATAGTAAAAAATGCTAGCTGTCTTACAACATAAACAGAGTTCTTGGTTTCAGAGGAAGTTTCATCATCCGGGCACGGGGCACCCTCGGAGTATAGGTCTCCCGCTGAAGGGTAGAAATCGGATAAACTCATAAATAAGTTTTACAGATTAAAGTCTTGCATAGTTACAATACTAATTTTATGAAAAATATAGATTGTAACTATGCAAGACTTTCAGATATCAGATTTCTTGTTTTTGTTCAGAATTTGCTAATAATTGCTTTCTACTTTTTGATATAAGCGTCATGATATTTCTTCATCATATTAAATTGATCATCCATAAATTTTGATGAGTCTTCAATATTCATAGCATTTGGTGTCAGCATATAAGCTTTATCTATTTCTGCAGCATAGTCCTTATTGTTTGCAGCAACATTGTTTATAGCCTTATTAAACTTCTCTGTAATTTCCTTAGGTGTTCCCTTAGGGAAGAGGAAGTAGTAGGGTTTTTCCAAAAGTATCTCAAAGCCTTGTTCTTTAGCAGTAGGTACATCGGAGAATTTAGCATTTCTTTTTTCAGAGGCAACAGCGATTACTCTGAAATCTCCACTTTCAACAAAGCCTTTTACTGCTCCGTAAGCAGTAATAATTGCATCAACTTTTTTACCCTTCAATGCTACATTTTTATCAGCTGCACCACCTGCATCAACTAAATTGAATTCAGTGTCGGAAGTACCTTGAAGCATATAGCCTAACATATGATATATACCACCCTGTTGGATTCCTAACTTGATATTCTTAGGGTTAGCTTTAGCCGCTTCTACTAAATCTTTTAAAGAGTTATAGTTAGAATCTTTATTAACAACTATTACGTTACCACTCTCCATGGCACCAATTCCGCCCATCTCGAAGGCTTCAAATGAAAAGTCAATAAGGCCGTTTAGTGTATTGAGAATCATGCTGGTATGATAAACTAATACATTATATCCATCTGGGTCAGAATCCTTCACTTTTCTGACTGCAAGAGTACCGCTAGCGCCATCAATATTCACAACTCCTATCGATTGACCAAGTTCCTTTTCAAGATGTTTTGCATAAGCTCTTGCATTAAAATCAGTATCGCCGCCTGCTTTCGCCGGGACTAGAAATGTAATAGGCTTCTTCGGCCAATCAACTTCTTTCTTTGCTTCTTCTTGTTTAGGTTCTTCTTTTTTCACTTCTTCTTTCTTTGGTTCTGCTGCAGGTGCAGGTGTATTTTCTGCTTTTTGTGAGCATCCAACAGCAACTACTGAAACCATCATTATCATAGCTGTTAGTAATGCAAGACTCTTTAAATACTTTTTCATTTTAGTTCCTCCTCTAAATTAAATGTTTTGAAAATAGAAATATGAAAAATCTTTTTTGTATTCCCTCCTTTTCTTGCTATTTATATATATTTGTCTTCCCTATTGTTGCTGAGATAGTATTTTGATCAAATACATCTCATAGGGTAGAATAAGATATATCGGTGTAATGCTTACCTGATTAGTTTAATAATTCCGATACTCTTTAAATGCCTCCCACATTGCCACCATGTTTTCTATAGGAACATCAGACTGGATGTTGTGGATAGGAGCAAACACAAAGCCTCCGCCCGGAGCTAATTCCTCTATACGCCTTTTAACTTCATCTTTAACTTCTTCCGGTGTTCCGGTAGGCAATATCTTTTGAGAATCTACTGCTCCGCCCCAAAAAACGATGGAGTCTCCAAAGTCTTTTTTAAGAGCCGCTGCATTCATGCCGGTTGCACTCACTTGGATTGGATTGAGTATGTCTACCCCTATTTCTATAAAGTCAGGGATAAGCTTTGCTACTGCACCACAAGAATGTAAAAAGATTTTAGCGTTTGATTTTCTCTTAATGTATTGGAATAATGCTTTCTGCCGTGGTTTAATAATTTCGCGGTACATCTGAGGAGAAATAAACGGTGCGGTTTGTGTACCCAAATCATCAGCTTCACATACAAAATCTATATTATCTCCGAAAGCTTCAAACAGATTACCGTAGTATTCCATTTTTTGTTCTAAAAGTTTTTCTAAGAATTCTTCAACTTTTTGTTCTTCAATTGCCAGCATCATCAGCCACTGATCAAATCCATACAATTTAGGACCTGTTTGCAAGAAGCCATTTGCTAAATGTTCTGAGAAAAACACTGAGTAGCCTGCATCTTTATATTTTTTTGCTTCTTCGACTGCTTCAGGTTTTACTTTAGGAATTTCAGGCCATACATATCCGTCATCACTTTCTGCATTAGATAAAGGAAATTTTACCATATCATAATAATGACCGTTATCTTTTGGCATTCTCCATTCAGTTCCCCAAGGATCTCTTGCAAAATAGCTGGTTTCATCTTCCCACTCTTGTCCACCGGGAATCTTCGCCATAGGTGAGAATGGAGTACGTACATCAACTTCTAATTTTTCCAATAAGTCATCAGAAGCATGGGCTAACTGTGCGAATTTCGAACCGACCCTGATACTTGGTTCATTTATCTTGAAATAATCAATGAGCTTGGCATAAGCTCCTAAAGTAAATTTACATGATTTTCCTACTCCAAGATCCAGTGGAATACGGTCAGGTTCTTTATGGTTAACTGCCGCCAGAATTCTTTCTCTACTATTCATATTTGTTCCTCCAATTCAGGCTGTCTGAAATTAGGTTTGTTTCTCTATAATATTAAGTTGCTAATAAAAGCTTACTTGAAAGGATGTTCTAAACCATATTGCTCAGCTAATCCCATTAACTCTTTGACGATTGGTTCAGAAAGTTCAATATCTTCCTTCAAGTTTTTATTAAACGAGTTTTGTTCAATTTCACCAGGAATCATAACTTCGCTAAAGCCAGGTGCCGGAGGGCATGCTTTAAACTCATCGAACATAGCATCAATTCTTTCTTTAAATAAGTCCAGATCAACAAACTTACTAATGTCGATCACTCCCATAAAGAAACCAACATTTTGAAAAGATTCAGGATCCTTGCTGCTAAAGAAAGATCCGATTTGTCTGCTGTTTTTCGCACCCGAAAGTGTACTGCAAAGGATATCGATAATTAAACCAATCGCATAGCCCTTAGGACCGCCAAAGGGGAGAAGGGCACCTTCCAATACATCAGCGGGATTGGTCGTTGGGTTACCGTTTTTATCTACAATCCAATTGTCAGGAATACTTTTTCCTAATTTCTCTGCCAAATTAACTTTGCCTTTAGCAACTACGCTAGTTGCCATATCCAGCACCAGCGCAGGATGTTTTCCTGCAGGAATGGCAACTGAAAGAGGATTTGTTCCGAGCATCGGTTTACAACCACCGAAAGGAACAACAGCAGCATCACAGTTACACATAGAAAAACCAATCATATTGCGGTCGGCAGCATACATTGCATAATAACCACCGAAGCCATAGTGAGAGCTATTATTTACAGCAGCAAAGCAAACACCTGTTTTTTTTGCTTTTTCAACACATTTCTCCACAGCAGCTATGCCTACGGTCATACCCGGTCCGTTTTTGCCGTCTATAACTATGACAGAATCAGACTCGGTAATCACTACAGGTTCAGTATCAGCAGCCACTTCTCCTGATTTGATACGGTCAGAATATGCTTTTAGTCTTGTGATACCATGAGAGCTAACACCTCTCATTTCTGATAACACTAAGCTATCTATGAAGACTTTCGAATTTTTGTCATTTAAACCGACTTTTTTTAATACTTCAGCACCAAAATCTTTTAAGCTTTGTGCATTGCACTTCATAATTGTTCATAACCCCTTTATATACATTTTTTATATACATTCTTTTTATCATATTATCGCTTCCGGTTGCTAAATATTGCATATGCGCTTTATTAATTAATATTGCAATATCCATGCCAAGTTCTTAAGAGATAGCTTAAAAGGTGTCTTTAGCACTTCCCTCTATTGTTTAAGCCGACTTTTCGTAAACTTGCACAACTTCTGGTTGTTGCACAAAACAAGACATTTGATGCATTAAACGCAATGAGTCTTATCGAATGCAACATCACATTCTCTTTTCTCTCTAATATTAAATTATTTAAACTTCTAGAATAGAAGCAGGCGGTGATGAGGTATAGTAAATTAAGGACTATAGAAAGTACACTGTATTAGTAAGTTTAAAATATTGCAGAAGCAATTAGATTATAATAAACATGGGGCAATGCAATTGTAATAAATAATATTTAATTGTATAATAGTATATAAGATTTGCTAAAACATACGTTCGGAATATGTTTTTTATAAGATAAAGAACTGTGAACTACTTTATATTACTAGAAAGGTGAACGATAATGGCTGTAAAGAATAATTTGATTGAGCAGAGGATTACCTATACACTAGAGAATAATTACATGCCTTATGCGATGAGTGTAATTATTTCCCGGGCAATTCCCGAGATTGATGGATTCAAGCCTTCACACAGAAAGCTGCTTTATACGATGTATAAGATGGGACTAATCACGGGAACCAGAACTAAATCTGCAAATGTGGTAGGTCAAACTATGAAGTTGAATCCTCACGGGGATGGAGCAATCTACGAAACTCTTGTAAGAATGTCCAGGGGGAATGATGCGCTGCTGCACCCTTTTATAGACTCGAAGGGTAACTTCGGTAAGCAGCATTCGAGAGACATGGCATATGCTGCTCCCAGATATACAGAAGTAAAGCTTGATAAGATTTGTAGTGAGTTGTTTAATAATATCGATAAAAACACCATCGATTTTATTGATAATTATGATGGCAGCATGAAGGAACCAACTCTTTTGCCGACAACCTATCCTAATGTATTAGTAAACTGTAATCAGGGAATTGCTGTAGGGATGGCAAGTAGTATATGCAGTTTTAATCTGCAAGAGGTTTGTGATGCAACCATTTTATATCTTAAAAATGAGAATGCAGATATTACAAAGACACTTACTGCACCGGATTTATCTTCAGGTGGGCAGCTAATCTATAATGAAAAAGAAATGAACAATATTTATCATATCGGAAGAGGAAGCTTCAAGTTGCGTGCAAAATATAGGTATGATAAGAAGAACAGCTGCATTGAAGTATATGAAATCCCTTATACCACAACTACGGAAGCAATTATAGACAAAGTTATAGACATAGTAAAAGCAGGAAAGATAAAAGATATTACAGATATTAGGGATGAAACAGACTTAAGCGGATTAAAGGTTACCTTGGATATAAAACGCAGTACAGAGCCAGATAAGCTGATGAACAGGTTGTTTCAGATGACACCATTACAGGATACGTTTAGTTGCAATTTTAATATATTAGTGAATGGCAATCCTCAAGTGTTAGGAGTAAAAAACATTATTAAGGAATGGACGTTGTTCAGAATCAGCTGTATTAAGAGGCAGATTGCTTTTGATATTGACAAGAAGTCAGACAAGCTGCATCTTCTAATTGGCTTAAAAAAGATATTACTGGATATTGATAAAGCAGTAAAAATTATTAGGGAGACGGATCATGATGCAGATGTTATTCCTAATTTGATGATTGGTTTTGGAGTTGACGAGAAACAGGCTGAATTTATAGCGGAAATAAAGCTTAGAAATCTTAACAAAGAATATATTCTAAAGCGTACGGACGAAACGACACATCTGGAACAAGAGTTGGAAGAATTAAAATTGATGCTTGAAGATGAGGACAAAATAAAAAAAGTTATTATTAAAGAGTTAAGAGAAATAGCAAAAAAATATGGTCAGGCAAGGCGAACTGAAATTATACATGAACAGCATATTGAAGAAATAACTGAAGAGCATTTAATTGAGGATTACAATCTTAAGATATTCTTTACTCGAGAAAGCTATTTAAAGAAGATATCATTATTGTCATTAAGGGCAAGTGGGGAACAAAAGCTTAAAGATGATGATGCGATTTTACAGGAAATAGAAACGAATAATAAAGCGGACTTATTATTATTTAGCAGCAGGCACGCTGTTTATAAGCTTAAAATTCATGAGATTTCTGATTGCAAGGCAAGCAGTCTTGGTGAATATTTGCCCAACCTGCTGGGATTGGATGAAGATGAAAAAATACTATTTGTTATAGCTACTAATGATTACTCAGGGCAAATGCTCTTTGCATTTGAAAATGGTAAAATGGCTAAAATTGATTTAAACAGCTATATGACAAAGACAAATAGAAAGAAACTTGCCAACGCTTATTCCGATGCAGCCAAACTGATATATATAGATTACCTTGCGCCGGATACTCAAAAAGAGCTGGTTGCTTTTAGCAATATAGATAAGGTCTTAATATTTAGTACAACAAATATTAACTCAAAGGCTACAAGAAGTTCGCAAGGATTTCAAGTGCTAAATTCAAAAAAAGGCAGTACAATGATTAAGGTGCTTGGTATAGACGATATTGATTTTAAGGATCCGAATTATTATAGAACAAAGAATATTCCAGCTACCGGAAGATATTTGAAGCCGGAAGATAATACGAATGAGCAATTAACACTATTATAAGAGTAATATTAGAACAAGGACGACTCGACGAGTCGTCCTTGTTTTTTGTGGCAAGGTATTCTTTGTGAGCTAGCAAATAAAAATTAATTTGCTTGAGTATGGGTAACATTTTCTTATTTTTGTTATCTATGTAGTATAAGGAAGGAGGTGTTAACATGCCGGTATTATCAAATCCACTTGACAGCAGAGTTCAAATCAAGTTGAACACTGGAACCGATGAGGATGGGAAGGCAATCATAAAGACTAAAACTATAAATGATATTAAGTCATCAGCAGCTGACCAGGATGTAATGGATATCGTACAAGGATTATCTGCTCTTCAGCAGCATTCGGTATCCGGTATTATAAGGATAGATGAAGAAGAACTGGTAGATGCTTAGTAGCTAACGGTTCGAGAGTACTGAGAAAGTCCGTACTCTGTCATTCTGAATGGAACGAAGTGAAATGAAGAATCTTAAAAGTTGGTTAAATGCTAAGATTCTTCGCTACGCTCAGAATGACATTTCGGGGCATTTTCAACAATTTCGAACGGTTCCGTAAAAAATAGTTTTAGTTGTTCATATGATAAAGGAGGTGAAAAAATGGCGCAGGTGCTGGAAATGGTTTTTAAAAATCAGGGACAAAAAAATTTCAGTATTTCTTTAAATG
>JBFWMP010000030.1:0-22598 GCA_050251575.1 Clostridia bacterium | reverse complement strand
AGCCAAATACTAGGAGTCATGCAATTAATATTCGTTTATCGTGGCGCGGATAACGCGTGGGAATTCTGAGCGTAGCGAAGAATCTTGAGTTTTATGTATAAGATCCTTCACTACGTTCAGGATGACAGCGGGATCATTACACTACGTTCAGGATGACAACCAATGCAACTATGTCGCATTATTTATATTATACGAATTAAGTAATAGCTAAGAATGGCTTGCGTCAAGCGCAAGCCATTCTTATGAGTATTCATCACACCGACCCATTCTAATTGCTTGCTTGCCTTATCCGGTAGAATTCTTTCACGACTGGTTTGACATATAATTTCCGTACCATTTCTCGTGCCTATAAATCAACTTGGGCAAGATGGGCTTGCAGGTTACCTCCACATTGTGAATAAGTAATCTATTTCATTTGCTTAGCCTCCAATAGGTTATAGTTTATTGTTTCCAGCTTATTTACAATACCGTTTGCCGGCTATCCAATGTTAATTTGAGATTACTTCCTTATCACATACCCTCCAATGGAGTTGTGCTGTTTTTTAATCATTATGTTTCTTCTTTTGGTTTCTCATTTTTATCCACGAAGTAGACGCAAGAATTATTTAAAGAATTGGATACTGTGGTGACATTACATAAGTGACACTTACCATCTTTTTGATATATACAATTAGATGTACAATTTATATTTGTCATAATATCACCTCCATTTATATTTTTACCGTATTCACATAATTCATACTTGGTGCCATATGAAATTAATTTAAATAAAATTGCCGTGAAAAGTGTATTTTCACGGCGTATCTCAACAACAAACAGCAAATCATATTTGCCACCTGCTGATAACGAGAAAGGTTACAGTAGAATACGATGTTTTAGTATTATAATATGTACAAATACAAAAAGTGTGAATTAAATAAAAAGATGTAATCAGATTGTTTTCGAGATTATTTTTTTTGCTTTTACAGATAATAAAGTTTGAAGGAGTGGTTTAATTGCGAAAGCTTTTTTTTACTTTATTTTCTACATTCATTATCATAATGGTTATTTTACTAGTACATTACTGGGATATGAGAGCAGTAATAGATGTTAATGTATACCAGCTAAAAGAGACAGGCATTGTGTCAAGTATTTCCAGCAGCGGTAAAATAGAAGAGGTACATAAAGTAGACCTATACGTCAATATCCCGTTAAAAGTTCAAGAATTGAGAGTGAAAGAGGGAGATAAAGTAGAAGAAGGAGAGCCGCTGGTTAAATTAGAAATCCAAGGTTTGAAACTGGAATTAGAACAGGCGAGAGCGAATTTGGAGATTGAAAAGCTCAATTTTGCTAGTACCATGAGAAAAAACTATTCAACCTTTGAATTTAAAGAGGAGGGAATCCCATCTTTAGAGGGTAATGAAACTGCGGCAGCTGTATTTTCAAGTGAGGATGCGATTACTGTATATCAGAAAAAAGTTGAGATAGCAGAATTAAAGGTTCAAGAATTAGAGAAAAAACTCAAGCAGCAGCCAGAAACATTAATAAGCCCTATTACGGGTGTTATTACAGCTGTAAATATAAAGCAAGGTACATTAACAAATGCTGCGCAGCCAGTTATTATTATTTCGGATATAGATTCCTTGCAAATCAAGGTAGATGTTGAAGAATACTATATATCAAAAATTAGAGAGGGGCAAGAAGTAGAGATTACTGCTGAAGCATTTGAAGAAAAAAATTATTCAGGAATAGTTAAGAAAATCTCCCCTGTAGCAAAGCAGATACCTTCCGGACAAAGCACCTCGACAGTTGTAGAGATAATTATAGACATTTTAGATGAAGACAGCTTGTTGAAACCAGGATTTTCAGCAAGAGTAAAGGTACTTACGGATAATAAGGAAAAAACATTAATATTACCTTATGAGGCTATTATACAGGATGAGGGTAACAATGACATAGTTTATATTGTTAGCAATAACAGAGCTTATAAAAGAAAAATTACTACAGGCATAGAACTGGAACTTGAGATAGAAGTGCTAACAGGTTTAAAAGAACATGATAGAGTCATATTAAATCCGGCTCCGAATATGAAGGATGGTATGAAGGTTCGGATGACTAATAAGAAAAAGGTGATAAAATGAGCATTATTGAATGTTTTAAAATGTCTATAAGTAGTATTATGTCTAATAAGCTAAGAGCGCTTCTTACTATCTTAGGAATTGTCATTGGAATATCTTCTGTAATTATTATTGTCTCAATTGGTAAAGGCGGACAAGCAGCAATTCTTGGTGAATTAGATAAGCTTGGTATCAGCGGAGTTAACATTAAGGCAAGGCCAAATGATTTACTGATCAAAGATTTACTAAAAATTGAAGATGTAAATGCTATAAAAAGATATATTCCTCAGGTAAAAAGTGTTACACCGGTATTCAATGGACTTGGGTCCGTTAAGTATAATAATCGGTATAGAGAAGCCTTCTTATGGGGAATAGATAAAGAATTTCGCAGTATTTATCCGGTTCAGCTTCTTCATGGCAGATTTATTAATGAGACAGATACACGTTCACAAAGAAATGTTGTAGTCATTGATAATGTATTGGCTCAAAAACTTTTCCATCGGCAAAATGCAGTAGGACGTTCACTAAAATTAACAGCAAAGAAGAATACATACAATATGACAGTGATAGGAATTCTTAAAAGCTCTAATGAAGTTTTTGAAGAACTGTTTGGAGAACAAATACCTGCATTTATTTATATGCCTGTCACTACTATACAGAATATTTATAATATGGTTAGTGTAGATCAGATTTCAATAACAGTAAATAAAGATGAAAATATTGATGAAATAGGAGTAAAAGTAATCAAATTTTTAGAAAGAACGCATCATAATGAGAATAAGTATTATGCAGAGAGCATGATGAAACAGAAAGAACAAGTCAATAAAATAACCACTATTCTTACTTTTATTATAGGTGCCATTGCGGCTGTATCATTGGTTGTAGGCGGGATAGGCATAATGAACATCATGCTGGTCACTGTAAAAGAGAGAACGAGGGAAATAGGTATCCGCAAAGCATTAGGTGCCAAAAAGAAAGACATCCTTGTACAATTCATGATTGAAGCAGTGAATATGACCATTGTGGGAGGTATTCTGGGTATTATATTCGGACTTCTTGTTTCATGGACTATATGTTCTTTTTCAGGAATGCCTTTTAATATTTCTATATATACGATCTTGCTAGCTATGTTTTTTTCTGCATTTATCGGTTTGGTTTTTGGAGTATATCCGGCTAAAAAGGCTGCCGGTTTAGAGCCGATAGAAGCATTAAGATATGAGTAAAAAACAGAAAATTAATCAAAAGTAAAACAAATATAGGAAGTAACTACCTAGAAAATATTGCATATAATGTAGCAAGAATCCTGTTTATTGGTAAGGATTATTACTGCATACAACATTCTACTTAATCATATAATACACTTGAAGGGATGTGAAATTTGGTGGACTATTTATATATAGGAATGACTGACGAAATAGAAGATATAAAAGACTTGATAACGGATACATTAATAAACTTAAATGAAAATAGTTTTAATATAGAACTCAAAGAAAAAAAGACAGATGATGTAAATCTTATAGAACTTGAGATACATTCTGAAAATATGTTGAACAATATAAAGGTTCATCTTGCAAATATTCTCTCTCAATACATCATTGAAAAATATGAGCAAAAGTTTATTAGCAGAATAATTAACTCGAACTATTGCTATTTTAATTCATGTGAGAGGAAAGAGATACTTAAGACCGCAATCAAAAATGTACTTGGAATGGAAGAAAAGAATATATTCAGCAACTTATTTATGCTAAGAAGAAAGAATATCGTATCAAAGAAATTGTTAGAATACCTAGAAACTTCTAACGAGATTATATTGGATGGATTTGTAACCTTTCGATTAAAGGATTATATAAAAGAACTGGAGGATGTAGTTGATAAGGCAGTTGATGACTATCTTATGGAAAAAGAATATAAGGAGTTTATTAAGCTTCTGAAATATTTTGTAGAGATTCAGGAGCCAAAGTTTAATATGGTTCATGTAGTGGTAGGTTATGATAATAAATATATTTTATTAGATGATAATAAAAAGGAGATAACTAATGAATGTATACAGGACTTTATTAACGAGGTATCAGAAGGTGAAATAAACTATGATGATCTTCTTGTTAGCTCACTTATTACTTTAGCACCGAATAAGATACACATTCATATGGCAGGGCGAATTAAAAACAGAGAGCTTATGGAAACTATAAAAAACGTATTTTATGAAAAAGTAATTTTCTGTCCGGGATGCGAGCTTTGTATGGTGAATAAGGTGCACACAAGTGAAATAAAAATACCTGATTATTTACATCAATAAAGATAATAACAATAGGGACGATTTTGCTGCACAGCACTGTGCAGCAAAATCGTCCCTATTGTTATTTGACAAAACACATGTTTGCTTTTTTTATTACATATGGTATAATTATTAAATGTATGAGGTGACGATATGAGCAGATTTGAAGTGATTTCCGATTATAAGCCGCAGGGTGACCAGCCTAAGGCAATTGAAAGATTAAGTAATGGTATTATTAAGGGATCTAAGGGACAAACGTTATTGGGGGTAACCGGTTCAGGTAAGACATTTACTGTTGCAAATGTTATTGAGCAGGTGCAGAAGCCGACACTAATATTGGCACATAATAAAACATTGGCAGCCCAATTGTGCAGCGAATTTAAGGACTTTTTTCCTCATAACGCTGTTGAATATTTTGTAAGCTATTATGATTATTATCAGCCGGAGGCGTATATTCCCCATACGGATACCTATATAGAAAAAGATGCATCTATTAATGATGAAATTGATAAACTTCGGCACTCTGCTACGGCAGCATTATTTGAAAGACGAGATGTAATTATCGTAGCAAGTGTTTCGTGTATTTATGGTCTTGGTGACCCTATCGATTATAAAAATCTTGTAGTGTCTCTTCGTCCCGGAATGGTTAAGGAAAGAGATGAAATATTAAAAAAATTGGTAGAGATACAGTATGAACGTAATGATATCAACTTTATTCGTGGAAAGTTTAGAGTTAGGGGAGATGTGGTAGAGGTATTTCCTGCTAACTCCAGTGAAAAAGCATTGAGAATTGAATTTTTTGGGGATGAGATTGAACGGATTACAGAGATAGATGTACTTACAGGAGAAATAGTAGGGGTCAGAAGCCACTGTGCTATTTTCCCGGCATCTCACTATGTTACTACACAAGACAAGATGGAGAGAGCAATAAAAGCCATTGAAGTAGAGTTAGAAGAAAGAGTCGCACAATTAAAAGCACAAGATAAGCTGTTAGAGGTGCAAAGACTTACACAGAGGACAAATTACGATATTGAGATGATGAGGGAAGTTGGCTTTTGTCAAGGCATAGAAAACTATTCAAGACATATCAGTGGGAGAGAGCCTGGAAGTTCACCCTTTACATTGATAGATTATTTTCCAAAGGATTTTTTATTGGTAATAGACGAATCTCATGTTACCATTCCTCAGGTACGGGGAATGTATGCAGGAGATCGTTCAAGAAAAGAATCACTTGTAGAATATGGGTTTCGACTGCCTTCAGCGTATGACAATAGACCGTTGAATTTTAAGGAATTTGAAGAAAGAATTAATCAGGTATTGTTCGTTAGTGCAACTCCAAATGATTATGAAAAGAAATACTCCACCGACATTATCGAACAGATTATCCGTCCGACAGGATTAATTGACCCGGAAGTAGTCGTCAAGCCTGTGAAGGGACAAATTGATGATTTGTTAAGTGAGATTCATATTAGAGTACAACAAAAAGAAAGAGTATTGGTTACTACCCTTACAAAGAAGATGTCTGAAGATTTGACCGATTATTTGAAGGAAATGAATATACAAGTGAGGTATCTGCACTCGGATATTGTTACAATCGAAAGAATGGAGATTATCCGTGACCTTCGTTTAGGTGTTTTTGATGTATTAATAGGTATCAACCTTTTAAGAGAAGGCTTAGACCTTCCCGAAGTATCACTTGTGGCTATCCTTGATGCGGACAAGGAAGGATTTTTGCGCTCAGGGACAGCACTTATCCAAACAATTGGAAGAGCTGCTAGAAATGTTAAGGGCAAGGTCATTATGTATGCCGACAATATTACTGATTCAATGGCTAAGGCAATCAATGAGACAAACCGCAGAAGGAAGCTGCAAATGGATTTTAATAAGCAGCATGGAATTATTCCCAAGACTATTGTTAAGAGTATACGGAAAGTAATAGAGGCTACTAAGGTAGCAGAAGAAGGCGAGAAATATGGCATAGACAAAACAATACATCAGCTTGACGGCAATGAAGTTGCAGAGCTTATTGCGAAGCTGACTGAGGATATGAAATTAGCAGCAGCAGACTTGCAGTTTGAAAAAGCTGCAGCGCTGAGAGATAAGATAAACGAATTAAAACATAAACTTTAGAAAATAGATAATTTGCCAAAGTTATTATATATTATTAGTTCGGACTAGTGGTTATGTATTTTAGGCTCCAAGCTTCTAGCTCCGAGCTCCTGGCTGATAAGGGAGATTGTTATATGTCAAGAAACAGGATATTTATAAAAGGTGCAAGAGAGCATAATTTGAAAAATATTGATATTGAGATACCAAGAGATAAGTTTGTTGTTTTAACAGGTCTAAGTGGTTCGGGAAAGTCTTCACTCGCATTTGATACCATTTACGCAGAAGGGCAGAGAAGGTATGTTGAATCGCTGTCTGCCTATGCGAGACAGTTCCTCGGACAGATGGAGAAACCTGATGTTGACTATATTGAAGGACTTTCACCAGCTATATCTATTGACCAAAAAACAACCAGCAAAAATCCACGGTCAACAGTAGGTACAGTTACAGAAGTTTATGATTATCTGAGACTTCTTTTTGCGAGGATAGGAATACCACATTGTCCTAAATGCGGTAAGGAAATCAAGCAACAGACCATTGACCAAATCGTGGATAATATTCTTTCTATGGAGCAAAAAACAAGAATTCAGATATTGGCGCCGATAGTGCGCTCACGAAAAGGAGAACATCAAAAAATTTTCGAAGATGCGAAAAAAAGTGGATATGTAAGGGTAAGAGTAGATGGTGAAACGAGAGAACTTACCGAAGAAATCAAGCTTGATAAAAATAAAAAGCATCATATTGAGATTGTGATTGACCGTTTGGTTATAAAAGAAGATATTAGAAAAAGACTTGCAGATTCGTTAGAAACTGCCTTGCATTTGACAGGTGGAACTGTACTTATTGATGTGATTGAAGGAGAAGAAATCATTTTCAGTCAGGATTATGCGTGTAGTGATTGCGGAATAAGTATGGAAGAGCTTTCACCCAGAATGTTTTCATTTAACAGTCCTTTTGGAGCATGTGCGGCCTGCAGTGGATTAGGAACCTTGATGAAAATAGATCCTGATCTGGTTATACCGGATAAAAATAAGTCCATATCAGAAGGTGCTATCAGTGCAGGTGGGTGGAATACTGTCAAAGAAGAAAGTATGTCCAATATGTTTTTCAAAGGTCTTTCGAGGCATTATAAATTCAGTTTGGACACACCTATAAAAGATTTGCCAGAAAGAATTATTGATATTATCCTCTACGGTACCGGAGGAGAGAAAATAAAGATGGAATATGAAAGGGAGTATGGACAGGGTTCATTTCAAGCACCTTTTGAAGGAGTCATTACCAATCTGCAGCGGAGGCATAAGGAAACCAGTTCGGATTGGATGAGAAGTGAGCTTGAAGGTTTGATGAGTACAAATCCATGTCCCGACTGTAATGGTGCCCGGTTGAAAGAAGAAATACTTGGAGTAACGGTTAATAATAAGAATATTAATGAAGTTACACAGATGTCTATTGTGGAATCAAGAAAATTCTTTAATCATATGACATTAACCGAGAAGGAGCAGATTATTGCACGCCAGATATTGAAAGAAATTAATGCGCGGCTAGGATTTTTGGTAGATGTGGGATTGGATTATCTTACATTATCCAGATCAACGGGGACCCTATCCGGTGGCGAAGCACAGCGGATACGACTTGCCACTCAGATAGGTTCAAGTTTGATGGGAGTTTTATATATTTTAGATGAACCTAGCATAGGTCTTCACCAGAAGGATAATGATAAGCTGCTCAAAACTTTAAAGAATTTAAGAGATCTTGGCAATACACTTATTGTTGTTGAACATGATGAGGATACCATGTACGCTGCTGATCATATTATTGATATCGGACCTGGAGCAGGGATACATGGAGGACAGGTGGTTGCTGCCGGTACAGTAGAGGAAATAAAAGAATGTGAAAACTCGGAGACGGGTCTTTATTTAAGCGGAAAGAAAAAGATAGAAGTCCCGAAGGTTCGTAGAAAACCTAATGGCAAATGGTTAAAAATTATTGGAGCCAGGGAAAATAATCTAAAGAATATTGATGTTAAAGTACCTTTAGGTGTCTTTACTTGTATCACAGGAGTATCTGGTTCGGGTAAGAGCTCACTGATCAATGAGATACTGTATAAGAAGCTTGGTAGTGAATTAAACAGGGCAAAAATGAAGCCGGGACTTCACAAAGAAATTAAGGGCTTAGAATATCTGGATAAAGTAATCAATATTGATCAATCTCCTATCGGGAGGACACCAAGATCTAATCCGGCTACTTATACAGGCGTATTTACTGATATCAGGGATATTTTCACTGCAACCAGTGAGGCAAAAATGCGTGGTTATAAGCCAGGAAGGTTCAGTTTCAATGTAAAGGGCGGACGTTGTGAAGCTTGTACCGGGGATGGTATTATTAAGATTGAGATGCATTTTCTTCCGGACGTATATGTTCCATGCGAAGTGTGCAAAGGGAAAAGATATAATCGTGAAACTTTAGAAGTAAAATATAAAGGTAAAAATATTTCAGAAGTATTGGACATGACTATAGAAGAAGGCTTGGAGTTTTTTCAAAACATACCAAGAATACAAAGAAAACTTCAGACCTTATTTGATGTAGGATTAGGATATGTGAAAATAGGACAATCCTCTACCACACTATCCGGGGGTGAAGCCCAAAGGGTAAAGCTGGCTACTGAGCTGAGCAAGAGGAGTACGGGAAAAACCATTTATATCCTTGATGAGCCTACCACGGGTCTTCATGTAGCCGATGTCCATAAGCTCATCGACGTTCTGCAGAGGCTTGTAGATACAGGTAATACTATAGTGGTGATTGAGCATAACTTGGATGTCATTAAAACTGCTGACTATATCATTGACCTCGGTCCAGAAGGTGGGGACCGGGGAGGATCTGTTATGTGTGAAGGGACACCGGAAAAGGTAGTAAAATGTAAGGAATCCTATACAGGACAATATTTAAAAAAGATGTTAAAATAGATATTATTTAGAAACTGTACTTGAAGTATAGCATGAAACTGTTTCGTGCAAATGTTTCAAGCAACAGTTTCATGCAACGATTCAATAAAATAAAACAACATGTACATTTCTATATTTGTTAATAATCAATTAAAATAATTACTGGAAATATATACAAATAGCGTATCGTAAGGTGGTACGCTATTTGTTTTTTCTTTACCTGATAATTGGCATAAATATTGCTCATATAAATATTAGATATATATGAAAGATCTTGAATAAAGCAAAAGAAATAAGGAGGGCAATTATGGCGAGAATGGTAGGGGATAATGGATCAGCTGCAGCTATTGTAAGCAAGCAGCTTATACCGAAAATGTATAAGGTAAGGCAAAAATTTGATGATTGTGCAGTTGGAAATATTGATGAAGAAGTACAAAAAATACTTAAAAGACCCGGTACTTTAGATAAAATCAAACCTGGACAGTCCATTGCGATTACTGCAGGGAGTCGAGGTATCGCTAACCTTTCAAAGATTATAAAAGCGATCATAGATGAAGTTAAATGTAAGGGTGGTAAACCTTTTGTTGTACCAACTATGGGCAGCCATGGAGGGGCTAGTGCAGAGGGCCAAAGAGAAGTAATCGCAAGCTTTGGCATCACAGAGGAGACAATGGGATGTCCCGTTCGCTCAAGTATGGAAACTGTTCAGGTAGGAGTATCAGAATACGGTTTGCCAGTAAGAATCGATAAACTTGCCAATGAAGCAGACGGTATTATCGTGGTAGGACGGGTAAAACCACATACATCTTTTCGCGGTAAACTCGAAAGTGGACTGTGCAAAATGATTACAATAGGATTAGGAAAACAATATGGAGCTGAAATTTGTCATGCACAAGGCTTTCGATATATGGAGAAAAATATTACTTCCATCGCTGCTGTAGTACTGCAAGAATGTAAGATTCTGTTTGGTGTTGCAATTATTGAAAATGCATATGACAAGACAAAGAAGTTAGAAGCAGTACCCGCCGAAAAAATCTTTGATGAGGAACCGATATTGCTTGAGGAAGCTAAAAGTAGTATGCCTTCTATTATGTTTGATGAGGTTGATGTATTAATTATTGATAAGATTGGGAAAGACATTAGTGGAGCTGGTATGGACCCAAATATTTCAGGAACCTTTACGACTCCGTACGCATCTGGGGGGCTGAAGAAGCAGCGTATTGTTGCTCTTGACTTGACAGAAGAGTCCCATGGGAATGGAGTCGGAGTAGGTCTAGCAGACTTTATAGGTAGAAAACTTTTTGATAAATTAGATTTTGAGAAAATCTATACTAATTGTCTTACTTCCACTGTTCTAACAGGAGGGAGAGTTCCGCTGGTTATGGCAAATGATAAGCTGGCAATTCAAGCAGGTATCAAAACTTGCAATTGCATTGACTATGATAATCCGCGAATCGTAAGAATTAAGAATACACTGAAGCTTGGGGAGATTATGATTTCAGAGGCTTTATTGCAAGAAGCCGAAAATAATCCGCGAATGGAAGTGTTGGAGGGGCTTGAAGGATTTACCTTTAACGACCAGGGTAACTTATTTTAAGAATAAGCAGCAAAGGATATTACAATTCCAGATGTTGAAATAAAAAAACTTAGGCTTGGCATTAGTTGCTAAGCCTAAGTTTTTTTACCCAATGACTAACAAGACCAAATGGTAAATAGATATGGTACTAGAAAGATCTAAAAAGGAGCGTCGCAGACTAATTTAGAACTAGTTTTGCGACGTTCCCTTGTATTTAGCTGGCTATTGAGTTAAGTGAAAAGAATACAGGAAAAATCATTTACTGATTTTGGACTATCGTAACAAGTTAATATGAACCAAATCGTTAAATTTGAAACAAATCGTTATGTGAACGATTCGTTTCAAATGAATAAAAATACTTTTTGAGTTATTTATGCCCGATTAAGAATATAACTGAAATAGGCATCAAAATAGCCTGCCGTATTGCAAAAAGATAATTTTTTGTTCATTTATAGAAACTGGCATATAAATTGCTTGTATAAATAATTGAATAAAAAGATTTATCAATTTAAAAAAGTTTCAATACAAGGAGGATATTTGATAATGCCTAGAACAGAGCAAATAAAAAGAATCAAAGGGTTAATCGACCAGTATGCGGAATTAGTTCATAGTGAAAAGAATCAAAAAAATATGAAACTATGGGATAATCCGTATGATTGGAATAGGGATAAGTTGAGAGGACTTGTGCCATCAAAAACAAGAAAGACAGCTCCGTTTGTAGTAGAACTAGATGTTTCGATATGGAAGAAAATTTGTAATATTGAAAATCTTAGCGATTATTACAACGATCCCTATGTAAATATAGAAACTCAATTAACATCAAGAATTAATCATGCTAAATTATTTGCGGACAACTATATCTATACAGATGAAATTTTCATATGGTTTGGTGTAACTACCGAGCTTAATATTTTCGGAAGTGAGGTTATTTTTCCAAAACATAAGGATGGGTGGATCAAAGAGCCTATTATAAAAGATGAAGAGGATTTAAAGAGACTAGCTCCGCCCGATTTCTACAAAAGCGGATTTATGCCTAAGATTCATCAATATTATGAAATTTTTAATGAGCTTTGTGATGGCAAATTAAAGGTTATGTTCCCGGAGCTTGCAAGAGGACCTTTCTGTATTGCTGCTCATCTGCGGGGATTAGAAGATATGCTATGTGATGTTTTGGTAGAACCGGATTTTGTACATAAAACGATGAGATTTGTTACGGATGCTCACAAAGAATGGACAGCAGAAAGAAATAAGTTTTTGCATTTAGGAAATACAAAAAGCAAATGCAAGCTTTTTAATGATGAAATAGATTGCCCATCTATTAGTCCGGCAATTTATGATGAATTGATTTTTCCTTATGAAAAAGAACTTGCTGAATATTATGGTGGTGTAAGATATTTTCACAGCTGCGGAAATATTACTCCGTTTTTATCTTCGATAAATAAGTTGTCAAATCTTGATACTTGCCATGTTGGACCTTGGACATCCTATGAAGAGGCGGACAAGATATTTGGCAATAAAACAGCTTTAGAAATTTGTTTGCATCCAATGAATGATGTGATGTTGGCAGACGAGAAAATAATGAGGGATAAGTTAGAAGATATTATTGAGAAATGTAAGCATAATAATTTCTCAGTTCGTGCTGATACTTTTATGCCTCAGGGAGAACTGGGACCCCAGATAGAGAAGATTCAACAATGGGTGGAAATCGCCAAAAGCTACTTTGGGAACGATTAAAGGATGTCAGTTAGCGAAGTAGTAAGTAAAATTAGAATCTGCAATATTGAATTTCAATGAGCAGTAAAATTTATTAAAAAAAATATAAAAAAGAAGGTAGTGGTTATGAATATGAAGGTTTTAATTCCACAGGATATCGCAGCAGAGGGGAAAAAATATCTTTTGGATCGTGGGTACGAAATTAAGATGGGTTCAGGAATAACAACGGAAATCTTAAAAGAAGAAGTTGAAGATTGTGATGCAATTCTAGCTCGTACCGCAATCTTATCGAGAGAAGTTCTTGAAGCAGGAAAAAAGTTAAAGGTGATATCTAGATATGGCGTAGGTGTTGATAATATAGATATTAGAGCGGCTAAAGAATTAGGGATTTATGTAACTAATGCACCCTTAGGAAATGTTGTTTCTGTTGCTGAACAGACAATTGGTTTTATTATTGCTTGTTCCAGAAACTTCGTGAAATGCAACAAGGAACTTAGAAATGGTGATTATGAATTAAGAAATAAATTTCTTGGATCTGACTTAGAAGGGAAAGTTCTCGGGGTGATTGGTCTTGGTAAGATCGGAACTAAAGTTGCTAAAAAAGCTACGCTCGGTCTTGATATGAAAGTGGTAGGTTTTGATCCGTATGTAAAAAGAGAGCAGATTACACCGGAAATTGAACTTGCATCAGACTTAGGATATTTGCTTGAAAATTCAGATTTTATTAGTATGCATGTTCCAACTACAGAAGAAACCAGAGAGATGATGGGGAAAAATGAATTTAAAATGATGAAAGAAACAGCCTATTTTATTAATTGTGCCAGGGGTGAAGTCGTAAATGAAGATGCTCTGTTTGAGGCATTGGTTCAAAAGGAAATAGCAGGGGCAGCTTTAGATGTATTTAATCCGGAACCTCCGTTAAAGGATAATAAGTTATTTGAACTAGATAATGTCTTGGTGACCCCACACAATGCCGGCCTTACAAGAGAATCGGTGGTCCGGGTTGCTATCGATGCGGCGAAGGGAATTGACGAAGTACTAACAGGAAAGAAACCAAGTTGGCCGGTTGCTTCTCCTGATTAAAAGGGTGATAATTCTGCAAGATGAACATATCAGCCGATGCTTTTTAGTGTATTTTTGATTCTGCTTTATGCTGTTTTTATTATTTCATCATTTATTGATTTAAAGAAGTTATTAGGCAATAGCTCTTCGAAGCATTCCCTATGTAATAATTAAAATCAATTACAAAAACAGCACTGTTTATACTATGAACGTTATGATAAGGCTTGCTTATTCGCAAGCCTATTCGTTTTTTCAATTTTTTATGCAAGATTATTTTTATCTATTATTTGTATTAAGGGTGCATCTCTATTTAATAGTCAGTAGTTTATATTCCAATGTTGAAAAATGTTCTTGATTCATATAGTATATGTAGTAAATAGAAGATTTTTATTGCTGATCTTTGTAGAAGAAGAGGTGCGGTATGATAAAGATTACGTTGGTTGCCCCCTATGAAGAGTTAAGTGTTCTTGCCTATGAAACTTTCAAAGCACATATGGAGTTTGAGTCTTCTTTAGGGTCTATGAATAGTTATGATAAATACAAGCTGAATGTTGTGGTAGGAAATTCAGATAAAATGAAGCATGTAAATTTCGATGCGGATGTCATCATTTCGCGTGGAGGAGCTGCTGTTGTATTGAGAAACTGTAATCCTTATATTCCGGTAGTGGAGATTCCATTGGCAGGAAATGATCTGATACGATGCATTCATGAAAGCAAACAGCTTTACGGGTCGAAACAGGTAGGGGTTATCGGCCCTATGAATATGACCTATGGTGTAGAGGGAATAGCAGATATTGTAGGATTGAGCATTAAGGCATATACTACAACAAAAATTGAACAAATACCAGCGTTGGTAGAAAGGGCTGCCGATGAAGGATGTCAAATCATTATTGGAGGAATACAAGCCAAAAATCATGCAATAAGCCTTGGTTTGCAAGCATCTGTACCACGCACGGGGAAGGATTCATTATGGCAGGCTATTACGGAGGCCAAAAGAGTAGCTTGTATCAGCAGAATGGAACAGGAGAAAGCACAGCTCTTCAAAACCATTCTTGACTATGCTTATGAGGGTGTGATTGCAGTTAATAAAGAAGATGCTATTTCTGTTTTTAATGCTTCAGCGCAGAATATGTTGCGGATTCCTGCCAAAGAGACGCTGGGGAAGAAATTCGGAGATATCATACCAAAATGTAGTTTACAGGATATTATAAGAAAAGAAGGTGAGCATCTTGATGAGATTATTGAGTATGATAACATCCGGCTTGCAATCACCAAGGTGCCTATCATGCTCAAAAATGAAAATGTTGGTAATGTGTTTACTTTTCAAGATGTTACCAAAGTTCAGGAATTAGAAGGTAAGATCAGAAAAGAAATCCACGCGCGGGGGCATATTGCAAAGCACACCTTTCATGATATTATTGGTAAGAGTGAAAAAATCAAAGAGACAATCATAACAGCGAAAAGGTTTAGTAAAGTAAATTCCAATATTCTTATCATAGGAGAGACGGGGACCGGAAAAGAACTTTTTGCCCAAAGTATTCATAGCTTCAGTCCTAGGAAAGATGGTCCTTTTGTTGCAGTGAATTGTGCAGCTCTTCCTGAAAATTTACTTGAAAGTGAATTATTCGGTTATGTGGAAGGTGCGTTTACGGGTGCAGCAAAAGGGGGTAAGCCGGGACTTTTTGAATTAGCTCATAAAGGAACTATTTTTCTGGATGAGATTGCAGAAATATCGTTAAAACTGCAAGGGCGATTATTGAGAGTGATTCAGGAAAAGGAAATTATGAGGTTAGGTCATGACAGAGTTATACCTATTGATGTAAGAATTATTTCCGCCACTAATAAAAATCTATATGAAATGGTAGAAAAAGGGGATTACAGAGAAGATCTTTATTATAGGTTAGATGTACTGAAATTACATCTTCCATCACTCAATGAAAGAAGAGAGGATATTTCTTTGATTGTTGAGAATTTTATGCACATATATAAACCTCTTTCATATTTTAAGGATGTATCTATTACCGAGAGTGCCATGAGAATATTGCAAGATTTTAATTGGCGTGGAAATGTCAGAGAACTTGGGAATATCTGTGAAAACTTGACTGTATTAAGCCAATCATCGTTTGTTGATGAAAAGGATGTAAAAACAATACTTGTACATAAAGAAAGATATAATACTTTAAAAAGAGACGCTGCGTATGATGTTAGTATAAAATCAGAACATGATCATACACCTCAAGAAGTAAATGGGAAACTGGATGAGGGGAATGAAGATTCAGAAAAACAGAAGATACGAGAAGCATTAGAATGTGGAGGGTACTGTAAAACAAAAGCTGCAAAGAGACTGGGTATAAGTCGTACAACATTATGGAGGAAGATGAAAGAATTAGAAATGATATAGTTGATAATCTATTAGAAAACTGTTTTTTAACTATTGCAGCAAATTGTCACATGCATCGAATTGCTGCAGCAATCAAGCTGCTAAATGTATCAAATTGGTGCAAATTAGTAATTTGTACACTGATACATCTATTTATAATTAATCAGAAGAATAGCGGGAAGAGCGTAAAAAAGCGTATTGTAAGAACGAGACGCTTTTTATTTTTTGTGTTGAAGAATTGGCATCAATATTGCTTTATAAATAATTAAATGAAAAGTTCTATGATTTATTCGATATGGATAATGGAATCTAGAATACAGACGAAGCATGACGTTATCTAAATGTTAGAATTCTGTTTATAACAAGCTCATCAAAGAAAGAATTCTAATTTTCATAGTATAAAAATAGAACATGTTTACATTTGGTATGAAACAGATAGGAGGACGATTATGAATAGCAGAGAAAGGGTTTTGTGTACACTTAACCATAAAGAACCTGACCGTATACCATTAGATTTAGGGGTAGGAAAGACATGTAAGTTTTCTCTAGGTGCATATAGCAAAATGAAAGATTATTTGGGCTTAGATGAATCTAATGTTCGATTATCTAATAAAACAGCTCAGTTAGCGTTTGCATCTGACGAGTTATTAGAGGAATTAGAGGTTGATATTCGCGCGCCGTATCCATATATGACTAAAGCTCCTAACAAGGAATGGGAGGATGAAACCAGCTATTTTTTAAAAAACGATTGGGGAACAGTGTGGAGAATGCCTAAGGAAAAGGGACATTATTACGATATGATAGAGTTTCCTTTGCTTGGAAAAGAGGCTGAAAGTGATAAAGATTATGTATGGCCTGATATTCCAAAGCTAAAGAAAGAAGCCGTAGAAGAGGCGAAGAGATATAAAGAAGCAGGGTATGCTGTGATTTTTCCGGATCATTTAGGAAATGGCTTTTTACAGACGGGTCCTACAGTATATGGATTTGATCAATGGTTAATGATGTTAGCACTTGAGAAAAAAAGAGTCGAAGCATTTTTAGATAAATTATTAGAAATGAAAATGAAATATTGGGATGGTGTATTAGAAGAGTTTGGAGATACTATTGATATTATTTGTGAAAGTGATGATTTAGGAACACAAAGTGGACCTTTTATTTCTCCGCAAATGTATCGTGAGATAGTAAAGCCACGTCAAAAGGAATTATTTCAATATTTAAAAAGAAAAACAAAAGCAAAAATATTTCTCCATTCTTGTGGTTCTATAGTAAAGTTGATTCCAGATCTTATAGAAGCAGGAATAGATATATTGAATCCAATCCAAGTAAGTGCAACGGGGATGGATCCATTAACACTAAAAAAAGACTTTGGAGATTCGATAGTATTCTGGGGTGCGGGGGTAGACTCACAAAAAGTGTTGCCTACCGGGACGCCGGAACAGGTAAAGGATGAGGTGAAAAGGCGAATAGAAGAACTGGCGCCTGGGGGTGGCTTTGTGTTTGCTCCAATTCATAATATACAGTCTGATGTTCCGCAAGCTAATCTAGTAGCAATGTGGGAAGCATTTAAACAGTATCGAAATTATTAAAATATCATACAAATATCATACAAATATCATACAAATATCATACAAATATCATACAAATATCATACAAATATTATACCTATTATACTAATATATCTTGTTCTACCCTATAAACTTATTTCGCGGGGATACCATCCCAGTAAGAATAGGTAAGGACAAGTATATATAAATAATAAGAGGAAGGAGAAAAATATTAAAAACGTATTTCCTAGTTCTATTTTCAAAACATTTAATTTAGAGGAGGAACTAAAATGAAAAAGTATTTAAAGGGTTTTGCATTATTAGTAGCTATGATTATGGTGTTTTCGGTATTTGCTGTTGGATGCTCTCAAAAAGCAGAAAACGCACCGGCTTCGCCAGAACTAAAACAAGAAGCTCCAAAAGAAGAGCC
Source organism: Clostridia bacterium (assembly GCA_050251575.1). GTDB lineage: Bacteria > Bacillota > Clostridia > SK-Y3 > SK-Y3 > X23. The sequence continues at coordinate 4,474 of JBFWMP010000030.1, read as the reverse complement.
TAAAAAAGAAGAGGTTAAAAAAGGAACAGATTGGCCTACTAAAACGATCCAGTTTATTGTGCCATTTAAGCCAGGCGGAGATACTGATTTTAATGCAAGAGTTTATGCTAAATATTTAGAAAAAGAGTTAGGTCAACCTATTGTGGTTGTAAATGTAGATGGTAACAGTGGTGCTCTTGGTAGTAGAAAAGTGAAAGATTCTAAGCCGGATGGATATACAGTATTGTTCTATCATTCAGCTATGCAGGTTAACGAACTTACTGGTATGGTGGATTATGGATTTAAAGATCTTGACCTTGCTTGTATAGCAGGGAAAAATGCTGGTGATATCTTCACTGTACGAGCTGACTCACCGTATAAGACTTTAAAAGATCTTGTAGAAGCGTCTCAGAAAGAACCTGGAAAAATTAAGATGGCTGCAGGTCTTGGTGCTACTACACATTTAACAAGTATTATGCTCAATGACGCTGGAGCAAAGCTTAATATTGTAGATGCCGGATCATCAACTGATAGAACTTCAATGTTACTAGGTGGACATGTAGATGTAGTTCCTAATCCATATGGAGTTGTTAAGCCATATCTAGAAAGTGGAGATTTTAGAGCATTAGGTGTTAATCATTCAAAAAGAAATCCTCAATTCCAAGACATCCCGACTGCTTTGGAACAAGGATATGATTCAGTTTTAGAAAGCGTTTATTTCTTTGAATTCCCGAAAGGCACTGATCCTCAGATTATAGAAAAGCTTAGCAAAGCAGTAGGAAAGATTGCTGCTAACAATGCAGAGTATGCAGAAGAAATTACAAAGTTCAATCAAGCACCATTTTATCTAGATAAAAAAGAAGCTACTGATTTCCTTAATGCTCAAAGAGATACTTTCTTTAAGTATAAGGACCAGATAGGAGCTAAATAATTATCATATTTTTTGTTGAGTGAAGTTTGCGTAAATCAATAAATAAATATTTCAATGTAAAGATAAATATGCACATCTGTGCTGGTGAGGTGACAATCATTAGAGAGGAAAATGGGTTGTCACCTTACCAGTTTACATTAATGAAGAACTGAAGTTTTTGAAGAGATTCTATAAAAAGGCGGAGATGGTAGCGTGTTTAAAAAATATAAAAATATAATATCAGGAAGCTTTGTTTTTCTTGTTGCACTTATAATGTTTATCACATCTTTTGGTATTAAAAGTCGTTCAGTGGGGAAGATTGGACCAGCTTTTGTGCCTCAATTGATTGCTATATTTCTCGCACTATTAAGTGTATCTGTTATTATTAATGGTATAAGAAAGCTTAAGGTAGAAGGATCCACAGAAAGTCATGAGCAAGAAGCAACTAAAAAGTCAGGAGTTATAGCGACACTAATTCTTATCGCAGTGTATATTGGTCTGCTTGAAACAGTAGGATTTATTATTATGACTGCGATTTATCTTTTTATACAGTTCAATATACTTGCTCCTGATAAGAACAAAAAACAGCCAAAATTTGCACTTATAGCCGTACTGGTATCTGTTTCAGTTTATTACGTATTTGTATCTGTGTTCGAACTGATGTTACCGGCAGGAATATTAGGGTAGGGGGGAAAGATATGTTTGAATTGTTTGTAGCAGGTTTCTCGGCAGTTTTTACGTTGAAAGTCATGATATTGATTATTTTAGGTGTTGCAGTCGGAATTATATTTGGTGCGATTCCTGGCTTAACTGCAACTATGGCTGTTGCATTGTGTCTGCCAATCACTTTTGGAATGTCTCCTGTTGAAGGGATGTCGTTATTAATTGGATTATATATTGGTGGAATTTCTGGTGGTTTGATATCTGCAATCCTATTAAAGATTCCGGGAACACCTGCATCTATTGCCACAACCTTTGACGGTCATCCAATGGCAGATAAGGGACAGGCAGGTAAAGCGCTGGGTGCGGGGATTGTTTTCTCATTTCTTGGAGGGTTATTAAGTATTTTTGCTTTAATATTTATTGCTCCTCCTTTGGCAAATTTTGCTGTTAAATTTGGTCCATATCAATATTTTGCAATTGCAGTATTTTCATTAACTATGATAGCCAGTCTTTCCAGTGGTTCGCTTGCAAAAGGCTTAATCAGTGGACTGATAGGGATGGCTCTTGCTGCAGTGGGAGTTGCGCCCATTGATGGTTATGCAAGATTTACTTTTGGTTTATATGAGTTAGATGCAGGGTTCAACTTACTTCCTGCTTTGATAGGACTCTTTGCAATTTCTGAAATATTAACTACTGCTGAAGAGAGTTTAGACAGTTTGTTAGTAAAAGAGGATGAAATCAGAGACTATTCTGTAAGGGGCTTTGGTTTTTCAATGGCTGAGTTTGTAGGCCAAGGATGGAACTTCTTTAGATCCAGCTTGATTGGAATCGGAATAGGGATACTTCCGGGTATCGGTGGAGGCACATCTAACATTCTGGCCTATTTGGCTGCAAAAAATTCGTCTAAATATCCCGAAAAATTTGGTACAGGTATTTTAGATGGTATTGTTGCCTCTGAGAGTGCCAATAACGCATCAATAGGAGGAGCATTAATCCCGCTGCTAACGCTCGGTATACCTGGAGATGCTGTTACTGCTATGCTTATTGGCGGTTTAATGATTCATGGTCTCATGCCGGGCCCGATGCTTTTTACAACGAGCGGTGAGATTGTGTATGGAATCTTTGCAGCATTAATTATTGCGAATGTGGCTATGATCATTATAGAATTCGTAGGCTTGAGGGTCTTTGTAAGATTGCTAAGCGTACCTAAATATCTATTGTTACCTATTATTTTCATTTTGTGCGTTGTTGGTGCTTTTGGAATAAATAATAGAATATTTGACGTTTGGACATTATTATTCTTTGGTATTTTAGGATATTTAATGATTAAGTTTGAATATACTTCTACTCCAATTATTCTAGGATTTATTCTAGGCCCTATTGCTGAAACGAACTTAAGAAGAGGCTTGATGATGACAAATGGAAGCTTTATACCATTCTTAACCGAGCCTATCTCGGCTACTTTCTTGGGAATTGCACTTATTTCTGTAGTGCTATCTGTTAGAAGTAATATGAAAAGTTCAAAAGGAATAGCTATAAATTCCTGATCCCATTAATTCTATTATAAATAAAAATACACCCTATAGGGCAGACTTTTTAAAAATTGTCTTCTCTATAGGGTGTATTTTATATAACGCTAAGCCTTTGTTTTGTATATAATTATTTAGCAGTTCTTAGTTTGGCCATTTCGGCTCTCCATTGTTTTAATTGATCTAAATCTACTTCGTTGCCTTCTGCAATCGCTCTTCTGCAGCCTTCCAATACAGGCATTTCAGCATCTGCAGCTTTTTTGCACGCTGCTGCCAATTGAGGTGCGATTTCATTGGGGATTAGAACAACGCCATGCTTGTCTGCAGCCAATAAGTCGCCTGGATTTACAGTTACGCCACCGATAGTAACCGAACAATCAAAATCTTCAATATGAATATAACCATGAGTTACTAATAGACATTTAGCAAAATAGCCAAATCCCAGCGGTCCAACTTCATTTAAATCGCGTACACCACCATTTGTAATCGTTCCAACGCAGCCGAGGGATTTGTGGATAGTTGCATTAACTTCTCCCCAAAAAGATCCGGTTGGAGTAGGATCTATATCTTCAACTACTGCGATTGACGGACGTGGAGTACTCTGTAATTTCGCAGCATACTTCATCCACATTTCATTTTGTTCTGGCGTAGGGGGATTTGTTGCAGACACCTTGACAGTGCAAGCATATCCAACCATTGTTTTGCCATAAGGCAAAATGCACTTGATTTCCGGTGTCATAGCCCCTTCAGTTCTAGAGCGTACACCGAATCTTTCAATTGCATTTGCTATCGTAGGCGTATCAAAAGTTCTTAATCCTTCTAATTGTGCTGTTGTTAAAATAGACATTATTACATCCTCCTTTTGTTTTTTACACTTCTTATAATAAGCAATTTTTATGCCAATTAATATAGTTTATGTATATTACACTGCCGAGATATGAAAATGTAAAATAGTTTATATTATTTGTTGCATTAGTTCAATAGATTTTAAAAATATAATTGTGTCTAGTGTGCTATTATAGGGGGCTGTGGAGTTTGGATAGAAATATACATATTAAGAAATATAAAGCTAAAGAAATACAAAGCTAAAGAAATACTTTTTAATATTCCTTTATTTTGAAAAAGTATTTATAGAAATAGTTTTCAACTGTTGCATCAGTTTGATTCGTACATCAAATTGATGCATATATCTGTTAATTATATGAATCAATTCGATGCATATAATTAACAGATATATGCCTGCAGCCATTTATCATTAATTCAAATAATAGGTTAAAAGAATATATAAAATATGTTACAGTGGGTCGAGGGGATGTTTGATCTTTTTTTCATAAGAATTGGCATGTAAATTGCTTATATAAATAATAAAGCAATAAAATATTACATTTTGCAA
>JBFWMP010000029.1:2443-23289 GCA_050251575.1 Clostridia bacterium | reverse complement strand
ATTTATATTTATTATTAATAAGTTTAGCATACAGACAATTGATTATCAACACAAAATGCATAATGCATCAAAAATATTTCATATATTATATATGTACCGATCCTTATCTAAATTATACGTATATAACTAAAAGTTACTAAAATATGTGTAAAATAGTATTTACTTTTTGTAATTTTTGTGATATCTTAATTACAGAACGATGCATCATGCATTATATGTCGAGCAAGGGTGTTTTACAAATACCATCACCATGAAATAGCGCAAATAAAATGCGCATAAAAGGAGGACAAAAAGATGAAAAAAGCTCTTATGTTGGCACTTACTGTTATTATGGTGGCTAGCTTGGTTGTTGGCTGCGCCGCACCCAAGGTTGAGACGACTCAACCCTCTCCAGCTCAAACTGCTGCACCTTCAGCTGAGCCTGCTGCTCCTAAAGTAAGTTTTCCTGATGGGAAGCCTATCACAATGATTGTACCATGGAGTGCCGGGGGCGGTAGTGATATCGGAGCCAGGATGGTACAGCCATATCTTGAGGAGTATCTACATACTACAGTTAATGTGATCAATCCAACAGGTGCAAGCGGCTGGGTTGGTTGGGAACAAATGCTTGCCGGTAAAGCTGATGGGTATACTGTTGCAATGGTCAACTTTCCGACCTTGATGCCTGGTTATTTAGACCCATCTCTCGGCAGATCACATAATCTCGAAAGTTTCACGATGCTCGCAAATCATGTAACCGATTCAAGTGTCATCGTTATCAAGAATAATGATCCTAGATTTTCCGATTTAAAAAGTTTTGTTGAATATGCAAAATCCAAAGAAGTTACCGCTTCCACTTCCGGTCCGGGTTCTGATGACCACGTACTTCTTGAGACTGTGAACGCCAAAGCAGGCCTCAAGTTAACACAGGTTCCGGGTAATGGCTGGAAGGACGGCTATGCCGCACTTTTAGGTGGTCATATCGATAGCTCAATTGCTAATGTGGGTGAAGTCATGGTTCCTTGCAACAATGGCGAACTTACTTGTATCGCAGTTTTCTCTGATAAACGTTCTGACTTTATGCCTGACGTTCCTACATGGAAAGAAGTCATGGGAACCGATATCAGCGTTTCCAGCCAGCGTGGCTTTGCTTGCAAGGCCGGCACGCCACAGGAGATTGTTGACCTCTTAGGTGAAGCACTCAAATATGCGATTACCAAAGAAGAACAGGTTAAAAAGATGGCAGAGCTTGGTCTCGCGGTTGACTACATAGGATCGACAGAATACACTAAACACCTCAAGAATGAGGAAAAAACCATGATGGATATGTCCGAAATCATGGGTTGGAAATAAGCAATTAGATACAATGACTATGAAGTAGATTAGGATGATAGGAGTGAGCGTGGCATTTGTGATTTCACTCACTCCTATTTTTCTTACAGGCTATTAACCCGTGTTAGGAGGAAGAAGAATGGAGAAAAGGCTTAACAAAATCAATAAGGACGTGTCTATAGGCATCGGTCTGATACTATTTTCAATATTTTTCCTATATGAGAGCACCAAGATACACAAGGGCGCTGCAGAGTTTCCGAAGATTATTTTATTAACCTTTCTAATACTTTCTATAATTCTTGTTGTCATAGGTATAACAAAAACGCTGAATCCGACTCTCGAGAAAAAAAGTGATAAGAAAATATTGTTTTCTGAAATAAAATCGCCTCTTATCGTCTTTCTTATATCTGCCGTATATATAGCCTTAATTAATATAATTGGATTTTTTATCGCAACTACGCTCTTTGTTCCAATTATCATGTGGTATTACGGTATCAGACGGTTTCGGCAAATATTAGTGACCACAATCTGTCTGGATTTGTTTATCTACGTATTATTTGTACGGCTGCTCAATGTGTTCTTACCGTAAGGAGGTATAATTTAGATGTTTAATGCGGAATTGTTACATAATTTATTTTCAATGCAAGCTATCATTGCTCTTCTAGTGGGTGTTATTGGCGGCATGTTTATTGGTGCTTTACCGGGTCTTGGGGCAACAATGGGCATTGCACTTCTGATTCCGATTACCTTTGGTATGGAACCGGCAGCGGGTCTCATCATGCTGACCGGCCTGTACACCTCAGCTATATACGGTGGTTCTATTACAGCGATTCTTATCCATACACCCGGAACTCCCGCCTCCGCCGCTACGGCGATGGATGGCTATGAGTTGACCAAGCAAGGCAACGGGTTGCATGCAATCGGTGTTTCTACCGTTGCGTCCATGCTTGGCGGCACGTTCAGCGCGGTCTGCTTGCTGTTTATCGCACCGCCGCTTGCACAGCTTTCGCTGAAGTTCAATGCGCCGGAGTATTTCTTAATCGCAATCTTTGGACTCACCATCATCGGCAGCCTCGCAGGTGACAGCATGCTTAAGGGAATCATAGCCGGTGCATTTGGACTTTTAGTAGGCTTCATAGGTTTTGACATCTCTTATGGCGTTGCACGCTTTACCTACAAAATCACAGCACTGGAGTCGGGGATTCAACTCGTCCCGGCACTCATCGGATTGTTCTCTATGTCACAGGTGATGATTCAGGCTGAAATACTTGGAAAGGAGAAAAAAGATGAAAAGCAAGTGATAGCTCCTCTTGAAGGCAGGCTGATTCCCACCAGCCGAGAGGTTATACAAATGATCCCAAATATCATCCGTTCTGCGATTATTGGTGTATTTGTGGGCATCTTACCTGGTGCCGGCGGTGATATCGGAGGTTGGGTCAGCTATAATGAGGCAAAGCGCTTTTCCAAGAACAAGAGCCGGTTCGGCAAAGGTGCAATTGAGGGTGTTTGGGCATCAGAAACGGCGAATAATGCAGTCACGGGAGGCTCGTTTATTCCACTTTTGACCCTTGGTATCCCCGGCAGCTCTGCTTCAGCAGTACTGCTTGGAGGTCTGATGATTCAGGGACTCACCCCCGGTCATACGTTGTTCACCGAGCATGCTAATATCACGTACGCCATCATATTTGGCTTCTTATTTGCTAACATTTTGATGGGTGTGATTGGTCTCCTTATTGCCAAGCAGGTGGTCAAAGTTGCATCAGCTCCCACAGGAATCCTTGCACCTATCATCGTTGTGCTTTCGATTGTAGGCTCCTATGCCATCAATCTCAGCATGTTTGACGTATACGTCATGGCAATCTTTGGTTTTATGGGCTACTTCATGAGGAAGACTGGGTTCCCGACAGCTCCCGTCGTTCTTGCTATCATTCTCGGACCCATGGCTGAAATGGGTTTCAAACGTGCTGTCATCATGTCCAAGGGTGCTTCCATTCTTGAGTATTATTTTTCACGCCCGTTATCAATTGTTTTAATCATGTTGATTGTACTTTCGCTCTTTGCACCTATTTTTATGAACCATCTGCAAAAGAAAATGGCGGCACCTGCCATCGACGCGACAGGTGCTGACTTAAATAGTGACGACTAAGAAAATTTCGACAGAGAGGAGTAAGCACTATGGCATACACAATACTTATTCCCGAAAAGGTGGCGGATGAAGGGCTTGAGTATCTTAGAAATAAGGGATACAAGATAAAGATGGGACGTGGCTTAGATAAAGAGACCCTTATAGAGGATTTACAGGACTGCGACGGTGTGATTATTCGAGTTGCGGTCATTGATGAAGAAGTTTTTACAAGCTGTCCGCGTCTCAAGGTAGTGTCCAAACATGGTGTGGGCGTAGACAGCATCGACTTGAACGCTGCTGGAAAATACGGTCGGAGAGTCGTTAATGTACCCAATGCGAACACCCTTTCAGTGGGGGAACAGACTATGGCTCTGATTATTTCCTGCGCGAAGAGACTGCCATTTATGTGTGCACAGTACAAAAGCGGAAACTACAATATTAAAGATACCATATTGACGAATGAAATAAGTGGGAAGACGCTCGGTCTCGTAGGATTCGGAAGGATAGGCGCTACTGTTGCAAAAATGGCAAAGTACGGTTTCTCGATGAATACCATCGCCTATGATCCGTATATCCCAAAAGACAAGAAATTCAATGAAGCAGTTTTGGTTGATAGCTGGGAACAATTATTTTGTGAATCTGATTTTGTGAGTGTACACATGCCTGCTACGAAGGAAACAGAAAAGATTATTGGTGAAAGAGAGTTTAAACTCATGAAAAAGAGTGCTTTTATTATCAATGCTGCGCGTGGGAAAATCATTGATGAAGAAGCTCTGATTCATGCACTTAAGCACAATGAAATTATGGGTGCGGGACTCGATGTGAGTAATCCGGAGCCTGCACACATGTCAAATCCTTTGTTCCAAATGGACAATGTCATCATGACGCCGCATAATGCTGCCTGTACGCAGGAAGCCATGGTTCGGATGGCGGTTGGTGCAGCGATGGGACTGGACGAAGTACTTTCCGGTAAAGAACCCACCTATCCGGTGGTGTAATATAAACTAAATAAAACATATAAAGGGGAAAAGAAAATGAAGATAATGGATTGCACATTGCGCGATGGCGCAAATGTAGTTGGAAAAGGATTTTCTGGTGAATTGACAACTTTGATGATTGAGGGTTTAATTAAGAGTAACATCAGGATCATAGAAATAGGTAACTGTCTGGGAGTTGGTGCTTATGAGGCTAATAATTCCATCGCTCCTCTTACAGATTCCGAATATATGGATATTGCTGCACCGTATCAGAGTCAGGCAGAAATTGGTATGTTCATGGGCTATAAGAATGCTACCAAGGAAAATATTGAACTTTCTGCTAATAAGGGCTTGAAGTTTTTGCGAATCGGTGTAAATGCTGGCGATGGTGAAGCTGCATATGAAGGTATCAAGCGGGTCAAGGCATCTGGTATGAAGTGCTACTATTCCTTTATGAAGGGATATATACTTTCCGCGAAAGACTTGGCGGCTGAGGCAGCACGATTAGAAAAATGCGGTCTTGATGAAATCACAATTATGGATTCGGCCGGCACTATGATGCCGGACCAGGTTAGCGAATATGTTGCTGAAATGGTCAAAGCTATAGACATTCCCGTCGCATTCCATGGTCATAACAACCTTGGTCTTTCAGCAGCCAACGCAATGGCAGCTGCAGAAGCCGGTGCATCTACATTGGATACCGGTCTGATGGGCATGGCCCGCAGCGCAGGCAACCTTGCGACTGAGGTCGCAGTTGCTGCATTTTACAGAAGCAACAAGCTTCAGGAAATTGATTTCTATGGTCTGCTCCACTTCATTGATAATGAACTTGCTCCGGCGATGAAGCCTTATGGGTATCTAAGTGCAATTAAACCAGTGGACTTGATTTATGGTTATGCCGGCTGTCATTCCAGCTTTGCAAAGCTGTTTGAGCAAGTTGCTAAGGAAAAAGATGTTGATTTATATAAGTTGATAGTAGAAGTGTCTGCAATCGACCAAAAAGCGCCATCTGTTAAATTGATAGAACAGGTTGCCGATAGGCTGAAAATCTAATCAACAAACACCCAAACAAGGGGACAGGTAACATGTTTGATATCACCTCAATTTTATGATACAATAAAATTGGGGTGATTCTATATGTCAAGAGCTGCGAGAAAGAAAAGCGAGTCCCAAATATATCATATAATGCTGCGAGGTATAAATCATCAGAGTATTTTTGTAGATGATGAAGATAGAGAAAAGTTTATTCATGTTCTAGGAGATTACAAAGGAAAGTGTCAATTTAAATTGTATGGATATTGTTTAATGGGAAATCATGTTCATATTTTACTAAAAGAAGAAAAGGATTCATTAGCACAAATCATAAAAAGAATAAGTTCAACATATGTTTTTTGGTATAATTGGAAATATGAAAGATCCGGTCATTTATTTCAAGAACGGTTTAAAAGTGAGCCTGTAGAAAATGATAATTACTTTCTAACTGTGTTAAGATATATACATCAGAACCCTGTCAAGGCAGGACTTGTAAATAATGCGAGGGATTATAAATGGAGCAGCTATAATGAGTATATTTATAAAAATCGGATTTCTGATGTTGAATTTGGCTTAGAACTTATTGCATTAGATATCAGTAAAAGGATTCAAGCTTTTATTAAGTACACGAATGAAACAAGTAATGATATTTGTATGGAAATAGAAGAGAAAACTCGGAGGATTTCTGACAATGAGCTTAATGTACTGATAAAAGATACATTTGGAGTTAATGCTATTCAAATACAAAATGAGAATGAGCACAGACAAAGTGAGATTTTGAAACAATTAAAAGAATTGGATGGAGTTACACTTAGGCAAATATCTAGAATTACAGGTTTTACGATTCATAAGGTGTTTAGGGCTTAGCTCAAACACGTTACCTGTCCCTTTGTTTGCTTCGTTACCTGTCCCTTTGTTTGCTTTTAATAATTTTTTAATCTAATTCTAATCTTATGCACATGGGATTTAAATTTTTGGGAGCTATAATTGTTTTATAAACATTATATAGGAGGTTTTAATTATGGCTACAATTGAACAGGTTGAAAAATTAAGAGAGAAGGCAAACATAACATATGACGAAGCTAAGACAGCCCTTGATGCTTCTGGTGATGATATGTTGGAAGCAATGATTTATTTGGAACGTATGGGTAAAGTTATGCCGCCTCAAAACGGAGGTTATTACAATTCCAAGAGTCAAGCTGAGTGTGAAAAAGAAAGTAAATGTAATAACGGAGAAAAAAACACTCGAAATAGGGAAACATTTTCTCAAGGAGTAGGAAGATTTTTTAGATGGTGTGGAAGATTAATAGCCAAAGGTAATGAGAATATATTTGAGGTAAGACGAAATGACCAAATTATAATCTCAATACCTGTAACCATCTTGGTATTGCTATTAATCTTTGCTTTTTGGGTTGTTGTTCCGCTTATCGTAATTGGTTTGTTTTTTGGCTACCGTTATATTTTCAGAGGGTCTGACTTAGAGAAAACAGGTGTAAATCACGTTATGGACTCTGCTGCCGACGCAGCTGAAAACCTTAAGAAAGAGGTCAAAGAAGGTCACGATACAAAATAAAGCAGTATTAAGGTGAGTATATGAATGAAAAAATTCTTATAGTTGAAGATGAGGAAAAAATAGCTAGATTTATTGAGATGGAGCTTCGGTATGAAGGATATATAGTCGAGAAAGCTTTCGAGGGCAGAAATGGTTTGGAGCTTGCCTTGAATGGCTCTTTTGATATTATTATTCTTGATGTTATGCTGCCAGGTTTAAATGGCATGGAGGTACTTCGGCGTATTCGCAGAAGTTCCTCCATCCCTATTATCATGTTGACTGCTCGTGATACCATAATAGATAAGGTTTCGGGATTGGATAACGGAGCAGATGATTATATGACCAAGCCTTTTGAAATAGAAGAACTGCTTGCACGAATCCGTAATGCACTGCGAAAAAAAAACAGTTTATCTTGTGCTAAAATCATGTCTGCTTGGGGTCTTACCCTGGATATAGATAAACATTTGGCAACAGTGAATGATGTTCCGATTGAACTGACCAAGAGAGAATTCAGTCTTCTGCAATTTTTACTTGAGAACAAGGGGATTGTGATGACCCGTGAAACATTACTTGATAAGGTATGGGGTTTTGACTATATCGGAGATACAAATGCCGTAGATGTGTATGTCCGTTATCTGCGCGGAAAAATCGATGAGGTTTTTGGAATAAAGTTAATCCATACTGTTCGTGGAGTGGGGTATGTGATAAAAGATGAATGATAACAAGAAAGTAAGTTCTTCAATTGTTTTAAAACTAAACACCTGGCACTTATCTCAGGTGTTTTTAGGTTTTATCTGGATTAATAGCCTTATCATATTGCTTTTTACAGGTGCACTTGTATATCAAGCTGAGACTTATATAGCTGATACGGCAAAGGCAATGGTGGGGCATACCAATGTTACCAATGAACTGCCAAAAGGTATAAAACTACCGAAGATATTAGATGAAAGAATACCTGAACATATGCAAAGTGCGGTTCGGAAAATTGTTATAGAGCAGAAGATAGGTTCATCTTGGGAACGCCTTTCCAGCATAAAATACAGGGTTTCGATACCTTTAAATAATGTAAACTCATTTCTCGTAATAGATTATAATATAGGTGAAAATATAGTATTATTTTTGAAGATGTTCATTGTTTTATTAATACTTGAACTGATGTTTTTAATTAGAAGCATTGGTAAGGGAATAAGAGCTATGAGACATGCGCTCAAGCCTATTTCTGATTTGACTCAAACTGCACGAAGTATTAACACAATACAAACAATGCAGCCGGATGCACAGCTTCGTGATTTAACAGGAACAATAGACACTATCAATGTAACTGATCTAGATAGGCGTATTTCAATAAGTTCAGCTCAAACTGAATTAAAGGATCTAGCTGGTGCGATAAATGGAATGCTGGATCGAATTAACGAGGCGTATCGTTCTCAGGTGCGGTTTGTCTCTGATGCATCTCATGAGCTAAGAACGCCTATTGCAGTAATACAGGGGTATGCTAATCTATTGGACAGATGGGGTAAAAATGACGAGAAGGCTCTCCAAGAATCCATTGAAGCAATTAAAAGTGAAGCCGGAAGCATGAAGGATTTGATAGAGCAGCTGCTCTTCCTTGCCAGAGGTGATAATGACTCAATGCATCTCAACATGGAGGAGATTAACCTTAGTGAGCTTGCAAATGAAATAATACGTGAAACCACTATGATAGATCCGAATCATGAATTTTCATCTAATACAAATGCTGATGTTTATATAATAGGTGATGCACAGCTTATTAAGCAAGCTATTAGAATATTTATAGACAATAGCGTAAAATATACTCCTTATGGTGGATTAATAAAGGTCACTACCATATGTGATGGGAGCTGGGCTAAAATATTGGTACAGGATAATGGTATTGGCATTCCTCCTGAGGATGTACCTCATGTATTTGATAGATACTTCCGTTCTGATGATTCTCGAGCGCGAAAGACAGGTGGCACAGGTCTCGGACTTTCAATAGCGAAGTGGATAATTGATAGGCATAAAGGAAGTGTCGAAATATTAAGGCGTGGGGATTTAGGCACAAGAATAACTATATCGTTGACCTGCAAAGAACCTGTTAAGCTTGAAGGTGACTCTTCAACGCACCTTTCCTCTTAGTACACATGCTGCACAAGCCTATATACCAGTTAGTAAAATGGTCTGCAAAATTGAAGAAAGTAAATATAGTTACAATAAAGATTCAAATCATATGATTCACTGTAGATTTAATTTAGAAAAATACAGTGGGGAAAGAATGAAAAATAGTAAGTAAGCATGGGGACAGTCCTATTGCTTCTAAATATGAATAAATCAGAAATAAGTAAGGGCGTACAGACATTGAAAGGGATAGAAAAATTAACCCGTAGGCAAGATGCAAGGAGATTTAAAATATTATTTAATTTAATGTTTAAAGCATAACAGAAGCAATAGGACCGTCACCACGCTTCCCCTAAGTAACTTTTCCGTGCAGAAGTTGTCGTTTTATGGTATAATTTAAAAGGTAATTCAGATTTAAACTAGGGGAATGATTGTATGGTGAGAAAAATTCATAATAATTACAAAGCGATAATTAATACCGATTCTAAAAAACTGCCCATCCTCTATAAGAGCATATTGATTGGCTTGTTTGTCGGTATAGTAACAACTCTATATCGTTTAGTGCTGATGGAGGCAGAGGAGTTATCTTTTAGAATATACGGTTATTTGAGAGATAATTTGATATTCATTCCAATCGCATTTATTGTACTCGGGGTGACAGGTTTTCTTATTGGATCACTTGTGTCCAAATACAGCATGATTAGCGGAAGTGGTATTCCACAGGTCAAAGGCATTATAATGGGATACTTCAAAAACAATTGGTTAGGCACTTTGATTGTTAAATTCTTTGGCGGCACTGTTTCAATTTTAGCAGGTCTTTCACTTGGCAGAGAGGGTCCATCTATTCAACTTGGTGCTTGTGCTGCAGAAGGTCTGGGGAATAAGCTTGCAGCGTCAAGAACAGAAAGAAAAGTACTAATTGCCAGCGGTGCAGGTGCAGGGCTTGCTGCTGCTTTTAATGCTCCATTAGCAGGTGCTATGTTTGCAATGGAGGAGATTTTCAAGTATTTTTCTCCTGTAATTTTGTTATCAACAATGGTGTCGGCAGTTATTGCTGATTTTGTCTCTAAAATGGTTTTTGGAAATAATCCTGTATTTAGTTTTAATATGCAAAATAATATTCCGTTAAATGATTATTGGTTACTTATTATACTTGGCGCCACGCTTGGAGTTATCGGGGCTTTCTACAACTTCATATTAATACAAACCCAAAAACTATATAAGAAAAGTAAGTGGCTTAATGTAAAAACCAGGCCAATCATTCCGTTTATGCTTGCCGGGGTATTAGGGCTTTTCTTTCCGCTTGTATTAGGTGGTGGCCATAAAATAATTGATGAGTTACAATTGACCACGGGCATAACATTTTTGCTTTTAATATTTGTAATTAAGTTCATGTTTTCTATGATTAGTTTCGGTTCTGGGGCGCCAGGAGGCATATTTTTTCCTCTTCTCATACTAGGAGCGACGGTAGGAGCAATTTATGGGAATATTGCAGTAAACTATTTTGGGTATGATGCAAATCTATTCTACAATTTTGTAATCCTTGCAATGGTTGGATATTTTACAGCGATTGTAAGAGCGCCTATTACAGGGATTATTTTGCTGGTTGAGATGACAGGTTCATTTACTCATTTGTTATCTCTTACAGTTGTTTCTATTATTGCATATATTGTTGCGGATCTGTTAAAAAGCCATCCAATCTATGAGTCTCTGCTAGAAACTCGAATTCTAGAACATGAAATAGAGATAGAGGAACATGATCATAGTAAGAAAATCACAATTGAAACGATTGTCCACTATGGCTCATCGGCTGAGAATAAACTTGTAAAAGAAATTGACCTTCCAAGCAGATGTCTGCTTATTGCAATTAAGCGAAGAAGGAAAGAAATAATCCCTAAAGGCGATACAAAAATTTTAGCAGAAGATTATTTGGTATGCCTCACTAATGTAAGTGACGAAGCAAAAATAAGAGAAACGCTGGCAGATATTACGACCGCTTCATAACATTGCAGATGAAATTTTTCGCGTATTAACTTGCAATTTTGCCATATTCTGTCGACATTAATTGCTTGACAGAAGAACGCAAAAAGCTTATAATTTTTTAAAGATGTATTAAAAAGGGAGGATAAAAAAATGAAGAAGTTGCTGAGTATTGTATTATTAGTTGTTCTTGTAATGTCAGCGTTTGCAGGATGTTCAACAAAACCTGCTAATAATGAAAATGAGATCAAGATTGGAATAAATTATGAATTATCCGGTGCTGTTGCGAGCTATGGACAAAGTTCTGTAGCAGGTATTGAAATGGCTATCGATGAAATTAATGCTGCAGGTGGCATTGACGGTAAAAAGATCGTTCTTGTAAAATACGACAACAAGTCAGAGCCTTCAGAGGCTACCACACTTGCAAGTAAATTGATGACGCAGGACGGTGTTGTGGCAGTTATGGGACCGGCAACATCAGGATCTTTTAAAGCGGAAATTCCGGTAGCAATAAAGAATAAGGTACCGGTTGCATCAGGATCTGCTACGGCTGATGATGTTACTGTTGATAGCGCTGGGGTTAAGGAATACGCATTCCGTATCTGCTATAATGATTCTTTCCAGGGAACTGCAATGGCAAACTTCGTATTGAACAATCTTTCTGCTAAGAAAGCAGTAGTTATAATGGATAGTTCAAGTGACTACGGTAAGGGACTTGCTGAAAACTTTATCAACACCTTTACTAAAGCAGGCGGTACCATTGTTGCTAAAGAAGCATATGTTGCAAATGATACAGATTTTAATGCAATTTTGACCAAGATTAAAGGTCAGGAATATGACGTTATATACATTCCGGGATATTATCAAGAAGCTGGTTTGATTATAAAGCAAGCGCGTGCTCAAGGCATCAAAGCTCCTGTTTTAGGTGCTGACGGATTTGATTCTCCTTCACTTGTTGAGCTTGCCGGTGCAGATGCACTTAATGATGTATATTTTTCGAACCACTATTCTTCACTTGACAAGGATCCTTTAGTTGTAAAGTTTATTGCAGATTATAAGGCAAAATACAACAAAGAGCCTGATGCTTTCAACGCACTTGGCTATGATTTGGCGAAGTTTGTAGTTGATGGTATTAAACGTGCTGAGAAAATTGATGGTGAATCTATTAAAAATGCACTTGCAGCGACAGAAAACTTTGCAGGAGTTACTGGTTCATTTGATATAGATGAAAATCATAACCCTGTAAAAGCAATTGTTGTTGTTGGTCTAAAAAATGGAGAACAGGCTACCAGTGTTAAGGTTGGTTCTTAATTAGAAGCTGTTATTCAGGAAATATTAGTCAGCAGATAAATTAAAGACAAATAAGTGATAGTTGACAAATATAAGTGAGGGGCAGTCTAATTGCTCTCACTTATATTTGTATTTAAGTTATTAAATAGCAGCTTGTTGTCTGAGCCGTAATTGAAAGGAGATAATTACTTGGAACAATTATTACAACAAGTTATTAACGGAATATCGTTAGGTAGTATTTATGCGCTGATTGCTCTTGGTTATACTATGGTATATGGTATTATTAAGTTGATTAATTTTGCACACGGTGATATTTATATGATAGGTGCCTATGTAGGTTATTTTTGTATGACCTTCTTAAAACTTGGATTCTTACCATCCTTGTTGATTGCGATGGCGGTTTGCGTTTTGATGGGCGTTGCTATAGAAAAAATTGCTTATAAGCCATTGAGGAATGCAACAAGAATTGCAGTTTTGATTACTGCAATTGGTGTTTCACTATTTTTGGAGTATACTACTATGTTTGTTGCAAAGGCAAATGTCCGCTCCTATCCGCCCATTAAAGGATTGTTAGCAAGAACTTTCCAATTGGGTGATATAGTTATTTCTATGCAGCAGCTTATGATTGTAGGTATAACCATTGTTTTGATGATTCTATTGCAATTTATAGTAAAGAAAACCAGAATCGGAAAGGCAATGCGTGCGGTTTCATTGGACAATGATGCTGCAAGACTGATGGGAATTAATGTTGATACCACTATTTCCTTTACCTTTGCAATCGGCTCAGCTTTAGCAGGAGCTGCAGGTGTTTTGGTTGGAATATATTATAACTCCATTAACCCGCTAATGGGTGTTCTGCCCGGATTAAAGGCATTTGTTGCCGCTGTTTTCGGCGGCATTGGTGTTATCCCCGGTGCTATGATAGGCGGATACTTTATTGGTGCTGTAGAAGTTTTTGTTTCCGGATACGGAAATTCCATGTATAAGGATGCGGTAGTGTTTGCAATTTTGATCCTGATACTTATTGTTAGACCTTCAGGGTTGCTCGGTAAAATTACGAAAGAGAAGGTGTAGTTTGTTGGAAAAATTATTTAAAGTACGTGGTGTTAAAAAGTTGATTGCGTTTACATTGACATTTGTTATTATGCAGTTGCTTATTTCTACCAATATAATTAATGATTATCTTCAGGCAACACTGGCGACTATCTGCATTAATATCATTTTAGCTGTTAGTCTTAATTTGATTACAGGATTTACAGGACAGTTATCTTTGGGACATGCAGGCTTTATGTCCATGGGTGCTTATGTGTGTGCGATTACTACTATACAGATGCCTACAACCATGGGTTTTATCTTAGGTGTTTTTTTAGGTGCTGTCACAGCTGCTTTGGTTGGATGCATAGTTGGTTTACCCGCATTGCGTTTGCGAGGAGATTATGTTGCCATTGCAACCTTAGGTATGTCTGAAATCATTCGTATTATATTTCTAAATCTGGAGATTACTAATGGAGCGGCAGGCTTGAATGGGATTCCCCAGTTTGTAAACTGGATATGGTTATTTGTTTTTACTGCGGGCACCATTTTACTAATTACCAACTTTTTAAATTCATCTCATGGCCGTGCATGTATTTCTATTCGTGAGGATGAGATTGCAGCAGAGGCAATGGGGATAAACACGACAAAGTACAAGGTTGTTGCGTTTACTATTGGTGCCTTTTGCGCAGGAATTGCAGGGGCTCTCTATGCTTCTTATTTCTATTTCTTAAAGCCGGACTTGTTTGGATTTTTAAAGTCAATTGACGTTTTGGTTATAGTAGTGCTGGGAGGTTTGGGAAGTGTTTCAGGTTCAATTTTAGCAGCTATTTTGCTGGCCCTTGTATCCACTTATCTTCAGTCCTTCCCTGAGCTTCGCATGGTATTTTATTCGCTGCTTTTGATTATAATTATGATTTTCCGTCCACAGGGATTAATGGGTTCCAAGGAGCTCTCACTTTCTATGTTTAGTAAATGGAGCAGCCATTTTAAATCAAAGAAAGGAGGGGTTTAGATTATGTCAATTCTGAGCGTTAATAAGTTGACCAAATCCTTTGGAGGTTTAACAGCTGTTTCCAATGTAAATATTGAATTAAAACAGGGTGAGCTGGTTGGATTGATTGGGCCGAACGGCGCAGGAAAGACAACGCTATTTAACCTGCTAACCGGTGTTTACGAGCCATCTTCCGGGACGATTACCCTTCATAGAGATGGGCAAGAAAAAGCTTTGCAAGGGCTAAAGCCTTATACTATATGTAAAACAGGAGTGGGAAGAACTTTTCAGAATATTCGCCTATTTAAGGATCTTACAGTACTCGATAATGTTCGTATCGCTATGCACAAAAATGTTAAGTATGGCTTGATATCCAGCTTTTTTCATCTTTCATCATACGGCAGAGAGGAAGAGAAGCTGATTGAGGATAGTATAAATCTTCTTAAGATTTTTAAGCTGGATCATAAAAAGGACGAATATGCAAAAAATCTTCCATATGGTGAACAACGACACTTGGAGATTGCCCGGGCGCTTGCAACCAATCCGAGTTTATTACTGCTTGATGAGCCTGCAGCAGGTATGAATCCGGCGGAAACTGCACGGCTGACAGAACTTATAGGATGGATTCGGAAAAATTTTGATCTGACCATTCTGTTAATTGAGCATGATATGTCATTAGTTATGAAGATTTGTGAGCGCATTTATGTGCTTGATTATGGTATACTAATTGCCGATGGAACTCCGGATGAAATCAAAAAGAATAAGCGTGTAATCGAGGCTTATTTAGGGGAGGATGTCAATAGTGCTGGAGATTAAAAATATTGATGTGCATTTTGGCGTTATTCATGCGTTGAAAGGGATTTCACTTACAGTAAATGATGGAGAAATAGTTACATTAATCGGTGCCAATGGTGCGGGTAAAACCACTACTCTACGAACTGTTTCGGGTTTGAAAAAACCCACAAACGGCTCGATTTTACTTGATGGGAAGGATATTACCAATACCTCTGCCCAGGAAAGAGTAAAGATGGGAATATCCCATGTGCCTGAAGGACGCCGCGTTTTTTCTACTATGACAGTGCTTGAAAATCTTGAGTTGGGAGCTTTTCTGCGTCGGGATAAAGCAGGAATTGCTGCTGATTTAGAGATGGTTTATAAGCGGTTTCCAATTTTGTCAAATAGAAAAAAGCAAGCAGCAGGAACATTGTCAGGCGGCGAACAGCAGATGCTTGCTATGGGGCGTGCACTGATGAGCCGTCCCAAGATTCTGTTTCTTGATGAGCCTTCAATGGGGCTTGCACCTTTATTGGTGCAGGAAATATTTGATATAATAAAAAGTATTAATGAGGCAGGTACAACGGTTTTATTAGTGGAGCAGAACGCAAGTATGGCTCTGCAAATAGCAAATAGGGCATATGTTATGGAAACAGGCTCGATTGTGCTTTCGGGTACCGGAGCGGAATTGGGTCAGAGTGATGAAATTAAAAAAGCATATTTAGGAGGCTAGAAATATGTTTGTTAAGAACAAGATGACTACAAATCCATTCACTATCTCTCCTGATCAGACAATACCTGATGCTCATGAGATTATGGCACAAAACGGAATAAGACGTCTTCCGGTAATGAAAAATGGGAAACTAGTTGGCGTTGTTTCGAAAGAAGATATTCTGCGTGCTTCCCCTTCAAAAGCCACCAGCTTCAGTGTGGGTGAGATTACTTATCTGCTTTTAAAGACTAAAATCAGCAAAGTGATGGCAAAAACTCCCCTTGTTATCTCACCCAATGCTCTTCTTGAAGAGGCAGCTACATTGATGCGAGATAATGACGTTAGTTTTTTACCAGTGGTAGATGCTGATAAGCTGGTAGGTATTATCACTGAAAGTAATATCTTTGACTCTTTTATAGAGCTGTTGGGTTTTCGTGAGCAAGGTACCCGGTTAACGATCGAGGTTGATGATGTACCGGGAATCATGGCGGATTTGACCAATATTTTCAGTACATATGGAGCGAATATTACCCATGTTGCAGTATACCGCGGAGCAACCGGGAAAAGTGATATTGTAGTAGGGACTAATTCTCAAAATACTATTGATATTGAAAAGTCTATTTCCGAAAAAGGCTATAAGATTCTATATAAGCTGCAAAACAAATAAATTTATTGTACAAATGCATTTTTGTATAACTGTATACATTCTTCTTGTGTATACAGTTTTTTTATCGTATAATTATACTATTCAAAATTATGATGAGTATATTAAAAATCAAAACTCTAATAAGCAAAAAATATAAGGAGGGTCAAAATGGTAGAGGTATATGATAAAGGAGCCTATCTATACAAAGGCAAGACTATATTGGGTTATGAAAATCAGATTTCACTAGATGATTTATCTAATCAGTTAACATCAAAAGGTGAATCGGTATCTGGTATGGGAGAGTTGCTTGATAAAGAAGTATCACGCAAGAACACGATGTCTTATAGTATTCTGACGAAACATAATACATCGAACGATGTTAAAAATTTAAAAATAAAGTTTGATATGCTCGCTTCCCATGATATTACTTATGTAGGCATTCTACAGACGGCCAAGGCAAGTGGCTTGCAGCAGTTTTCAATACCATACGTTTTAACAAATTGTCATAACAGTCTCTGTGCTGTGGGTGGAACAATTAATGAAGATGATCATGTTTTTGGTCTTTCAGCAGCTAAGAAATATGGTGGGATTTATGTGCCTGCTCATCAAGCTGTAATACATCAATACATGAGAGAAATGATGTCCTCTTGTGGAAGCATGATTTTGGGATCGGATAGTCATACACGATATGGTGCGCTTGGAACTATGGCAGTTGGTGAAGGCGGACCGGAGCTTGTTAAACAACTGTTAAATAAGACGTATGATGTTACTTATCCTGAAGTTATCGCAGTGTATCTGGAAGGGGAACCTAGATTAGGCGTAGGTCCTCAGGATGTGGCTCTTTCTATCATTGGAGCTGTGTTTAATAAAGGATTTGTTACTAATAAAGTTCTTGAGTTTGTTGGGCCTGGTATTTCAGGTTTATCCGTTGACTTTAGAAATGGCATTGATGTCATGACTACTGAGACAACCTGCTTAAGTTCAATCTGGTGTACAGATGATAAGGTTAAGGAATATTATGTGCAGCACGGACGTCCGGAAGGCTATTCCAAGCTAGAGCCAGGACTTGTTTCTTACTATGACGGATTGATCAAGGTGGATTTAAGCAAGATTGAACCTATGATTGCCCTTCCATTTCACCCAAGCAACGTGTTTAGTATATCTGAATTAAACAAGAATCCTAGAGAAATATTGAAGACTGTAGAAGAAGAAGGTCAGAAATTAATGGGTAGTTCTGACACGAAGTTTAATCTTACTGATAAAATTGTAGATGGAAGGATTAAAGCAGATCAAGGTATAGTTGCAGGCTGTGCAGGAGGAACGTATGAGAATATTAGTATGGTATCAGAAATATTAAACAATCATTCTACTGGTAATGATTACTTTAATATGAGTGTCTACCCTGCTAGTCAGCCAATATATATGGAACTTATAAAAAATGGTTCAATATCCAAGTTGATGGAAGCCGGCGTTACTTTGAAAACAGCATTTTGCGGACCGTGCTTTGGAGCCGGAGATGTGCCGTCAAATAACGGTTTTAGTATAAGGCATACAACAAGGAATTTCCCTAGCAGAGAGGGTTCGAAGCCAGGTTCGGGACAAATTGCGTCCGTTGCATTGATGGATGCATTATCTATTGCTGCTACTGCTGCGAATGGTGGATTTTTAACACCGGCTACTGAAATAGAGATTAAGGCTGTGCCTCCTGCGTATAGCTTTAATAGCGAAGTGTATAAGAATAGAATTTATAATGGCTATAAAGATCCAAAGCTTGAACAAGACTTGAAATATGGACCTAATATAGCAGATTGGCCGAAGATGCCTTCACTCTCAGATAACTTATTACTAAAAGTGGTTTCAGTAATAAATGATCCTGTTACAACGACAGATGAACTGATTCCATCAGGGGAAGCATCTTCATACCGCTCAAACCCTCTTAAGCTGGCAGAGTTCACATTATCAAGAAAAGACCCGCAATACGTAGGAAGAGCCAAAGCGGTACATGAATTGGAAAAGGTTAGGAATGCCTTGGTAGAGAATGAAAGCAGCGTGGATAATGAGGAACTAAAGCAAGTTTTTGCAAGAGTTGCCGGAAAAGAAAATATCACAAACGAAGAATTGGCTGCCTTGGCTAGTACGACTATTATCGGAAGCACTATTTTTGCTATAAAACCCGGAGATGGTTCAGCACGTGAACAGGCTGCTTCTTGCCAAAAGGTATTAGGCGGTCTTGGAAATATCGCTGTAGAGTATGCTACTAAGAGGTATAGAAGTAATCTTATTAATTGGGGTGTTGTACCGTTTACAATTCCGCCTACAGAAAAATATGATTTCCAAGTTGGAGAGTATGTTTTTGTTCAGGGTATAAGAGAGGCTATCCTTAATGGTAAAGAAACTGTTAATGCTTCTGTGATTAGTGATAAGGGCAGTAGAGATATAACGCTTCAAGTGAAAAACCTGACTTCGGATGAGAGGGAAATTATTTTAGCAGGCAGCTTGATTAACTACTATGCTGCAAGTAAGAGCAAATAATGTATTAGAGGATTAACTATTGGGGATAGGTCTGCAGTGTGGTGTTTTCTTTGCCACACTGCGGTCCCGTCCCCATATTATTATTTATGTATGGAGGTGTAATAGTGAATAGTTTTGATAAGAGGGCTTTTGAATGGGATAATGATCCTGCCAAGATTGAAAGAGCACAAATTATTTCTGATAAAATGACGAAACATATTCAACTTTCTAAAGATATGGTAGGATTTGAATACGGGTGCGGAACAGGTTTGTTGAGTTTCAATCTTCAGCCTTATTTAGATAACATCGTACTTGGAGATAGTTCAGAGGGTATGCTGGAAATAGTTAAGCAAAAGATGATTCAAAAAGATATTCACAATATGACTCCTATTAAGATTGATTTGACAAAGGATTTACCACCTAAAAATAAGTTTGATTTAATATATACCTTGCTGACATTACATCATATTCTAGATACTACAGGAATTTTAAGAACTTTTAACAAGATGCTGAATGAAAAAGGATATCTATGTATAGCTGATTTAGATGAAGAAGACGGTACATTTCATAAAGAAGGTTTTATTGGTCACAATGGATACAATAGGGTGGATCTCGAAGATACCCTTAAAGCTAACGGGTTTAGTGTTTTGGACAGTGAAGTGTGTTATCATATAATAAAAAAAGGGAGAGATGGTAAGATAAAATCATTTCCCATGTTTCTTATAATTACACAGAAGAGGTAATCATAACTTACACTAGCTTGATGAAATGAATTGTGAGAATCTCAGACTGTTATTGGACATATCTCATGCAGACTTTACAAGAAATTCTATTTGTGATAGTCTGAAATTCACGTAGAAATGGAAATGAGGATGAAAAATGGAGCTTACGATTACTAATTTTTTAATTGTTTGTCCGCTGGTATTTTTAGCAGGACTAACAGATGGAATAGCAGGAGGCGGAGGTCTTATATCTTTGCCGGCATATCTTCTGGCAGGGGTTCCTCCACATATGGCATTGGGCACAAATAAACTATCTTCATGTATTGGTACGGCTGCCTCAACATTTCGATTCTATAAAAATGGATATATGGATATGCAGTTAGGAATATTTTCTATTATTTTTGCACTCTTTGGTTCTGCAATTGGTTCTAGTGTCGTACTTCTTCTAGATGAAAAGGTGATATCTCATTTAATGATTGTTATACTGCCGATTGTTTCCTTTTATGTACTAAGAAATAAAAACCTGAATAATCAACAAGTAAATAGACAATCAGATAGACGGAAAGATATTTTACTTGCAACACTTATATCCTTTCTGATAGGTGGATATGATGGGTTTTACGGACCAGGTACAGGAACCTTTTTCATTCTTGCCTTTACAGGCATAATAAATCTTGATGTAAAAACTGCAGCGGGGAATTCAAAACTGGTAAATCTTGCATCTAATGTTGCTGCAGTGACAGTTTTTTTGCTTCATGGAAAGGTAATATTTCTTTTAGGGATATGCGCATCAGTTTTTTCTATCGCAGGGCATTACTTTGGAGCTGGATTGGTAATAAATAAGGGAGTGAAAATCGTCCGGCCGATTATCATTGTGGTGCTTGTTGCTCTGTTTATAAAAATTGTGACAGGATAACCTAAAAAGGTTGTCTAATAATATAAAAAATTGTATATTTTGCTCTGCCCACAAGTGTGATATAATCAATTTTTAGGGGGGAATATATCATGGATTTCCGGGAGCTTGTTTATATTACCACAGTAGCAGAATATAAAAGTATTACAAAGGCAGC
>JBFWMP010000029.1:0-2343 GCA_050251575.1 Clostridia bacterium | reverse complement strand
AAATTGTATATTTTGCTCTGCCCACAAGTGTGATATAATCAATTTTTAGGGGGGAATATATCATGGATTTCCGGGAGCTTGTTTATATTACCACAGTAGCAGAATATAAAAGTATTACAAAGGCAGCGACTGCGCTTTATATTTCACAACCTTCGCTCAGCCACTTCATACTCAAGGTAGAGGAGGAGATGGGGGTAAGGTTATTCGACCGAACCACTTCACCAATTTCTCTTACCTATGCAGGAGAAAAATATATTGAGGTTGCAAGACAGATTTTAATGCTTCATGCGAACTTGAAAAGAGAATTCCGAGATATTGCTCAGGGAAAAAAGGGAAGGATTAACATTGGCATTCCTCATGAACGTGCCTGCTATATGCTGCCTCTGGTACTGCCTCAGTATCGTAAAAAATATCCTGGAATTGAAGTGAATGTCTATGAAGCAAGGACCAAGGTTTTAATTGAAAGTGTCATCAAAGGACAAACTGATTTTATCATTTTACCCTTCCATATAAACGACAAGTCATTGTCAATTGAGCCTATCTATGAAGAGGAAATTGTATTGGTAGCAAAGCATGATGTGATAAGAAAATCAGGCTGCGTGATCAATGAGAAGAATCAGATAGATATGGCTACTGTTCAGAATGTGCCATTTATCCTTTTGAAAAATGGGCACGGAATTCGTAGAGCTGTAGATATTCTTTTTGAAAACTTCAAGATAAACCCAAATGTTATATTAGAAATATCCAGCAACCAAACAGCTTGCAGGCTGGCAGCAGCCGGTATGGGAGTTGCAATTGTTCCGGAAATGACAGTGCGATTATTAGCAAATGTGAAAAATGAAAACATTTATTCACTAACCAATAATCCAATTACGTGGGAAATTGTTGCGGCTTATCGAAAAGATGCATATATCGGATTGGCAGAAAAAGACTTCTTTGAAATGGCAAGAAAAGTTTTTTTCAAGTGTACATGACAGTACCTAAACAGAGATAAAAATTACATAACAGAAGGTGCTTTATGGAAATTGTTTTAACTACTTTGGTAGGTGTGGCAGGTGCAAAGATTGCAAGGTTTTTGAAAATACCCGCAGGTATTATGACAGGTTCTATGATTTTTATAATTATATATAATTTTATATGGGGGAGTGCCTATTTTCCAGTTGAAGTAAGGCCAATTGTTCAAATAATATCAGGCTGCTTTATTGGGTTAAACATTGATAAACAGGCATTCTTAGGTTTAAAGAAATTACTTGTACCTGCCATTGTATATTTTTTATCCTTATTATTTTTTTTCATGCTAGCAGGATATATTATTTCAGTGCTGACAACAATAGATCTAGTAACAGCTTTATTGGCGTGTGTTCCTGGTGGAGTAGTAGATATGTCGCTGCTAAGTTATGATTTCGAGGCCAATACAGCGCAGGTAACCACCTTGCAGATGATGAGGCTAGTTTTTGGCCTTGGCGTGTTTCCAACCATTACACATCATTATGTGAAACGTTTTGGGAAGAATCACGAAGCGGTCGATGAAACGGAACAAAATGAGAAGGAACAAAAGGCTATATCTAAAAAGAATATTGTGATTACCGGAATAGCGGCGGCAATAGGAGGAACAATCGGTTATTATTCAGGCTTTCCGGCTGGAACGTTGGCTTTTTCAATGATTGCTACAGCAATCTACAATGTCAAAACCAACAACGCTTATATGCCAAAAGATATCAGAAAGGTTGCACAGATTTTTGCAGGTGCTATGGTGGGTGCCACTGTAACAAGAGCGGATATTTTAAATCTGAAATATTTAATCATACCTTTTGCCATTGTTTTGATACAATACTTAATTATCAATTATGGTATTGGTCCAATGATAGCAAGAATATTCAAAATTGATTTGATGACTATGCTCTTATCATGCACTCCGGCAGGTGTGTCGGATATGGCACTGATTGCCGGAGATATGGGGGGAGATGGCTCAAAGGTGGCAGTATTTCAAATTGTCAGGTTGGGTACAGCGCTAACCCTTTTCCCGGCAGTAATCAAGTTGCTTATACATATTATACCATAAGTAAAAATGTGAATAGTGATGCATTAAACAAAGCTCTGTTTTCGAAAAGCAATAAAGAAAACAGAGCTTTATTTGATTTTAGAAAATATAGTATGATATGCTTTTTTATCTATATTGGTTATGGGAAAAAAGGTATTTTACAAATAACTGTTTATACAATATCATTATACCATACTTAAAATGTTCGAACATTATGAGTAGATTTAACAGTGGGCCTGAGGGGTCAAGCCTGTTGTTTAATTTGTATTAAATCCCAAATTAAAATTTAGGAGGGGTTATTA
>JBFWMP010000028.1:0-23671 GCA_050251575.1 Clostridia bacterium | reverse complement strand
CGTATCAACATTCCCCATATAACCTTTTAAGGCATCCGGCACCGTCACAGTCCCGTCACTATTTTGATAATTCTCTAGGATACATGCTACAGTTCTTCCTATCGCTACACCTGAACCATTAAGCGTATGAACAAATTGCGCTTTATCCTTTGGACTCTTTTTATATTTTATATTTGCCCTTCTTGCTTGAAAATCTTCAAAATTACTGCACGATGAAATTTCAACGTATCGATTATAGCTTGGCATCCATACTTCTATATCATATTTCATAGCTGCCGTAAAGCCTAAATCCCCCGTACAGATCTTCACTACTCTATAAGGTATCCCTAGTAGTTGCAGAACAGACTCCGCGTCTCTTGTCAGCTTCTCAAGCTCTTCATACGAATTCTCCGGTTCTACAAACTTGACCAACTCTACCTTATTAAACTGATGCTGACGTATCAACCCTCTTGTATCTCTGCCGGCTGCACCGGCTTCAGCTCTAAAACAAGCAGAATAAGCTACATGCTTAATAGGAATTTGATTAGCATCTAGTATCTGTTCCCTGTACATATTGGTTACAGGTACTTCTGCTGTAGGAATCAGAAAGTAATCTGTATCCTTTACTTTAAAAGCATCTTCTTCAAACTTAGGTAGTTGCCCCGTACCTATCATACTATTTCTATGTACCATAAATGGCGGAAAAATTTCTGTATATCCATTCTTACCAGTATGTGTATCAAGAAAAAAATTAATGATTGATCTCTCTAAACGTGCCCCTAAGCCCTTATAAAAAGTAAATCTTGCCCCGGTTACTTTAGCACCTGCAGCAAAATCCAAGATACCTAAATTTTCTCCAATACTCCAATGTGCTTTTGGCTCAAAATCAAATTTTCTTGGTTCTCCCCATTTTCTCACTTCTATATTATCATCATCTGTATTCCCAACCGGTACACTTTCATGGGGAATATTAGGGATATTCAACATTATTTTCTCTATCTCTTCATCTATTGTCTTTACTTCTATATCTAATTCCTTAATCGTATCTGATAACTTTTTCATTTCTTCTAAAATGGCTGTAACTTCTTTACCTTCCTTTTTCATTACCGGAATTTTCTTAGAGGCTACATTTTGCTCGTTTTTAAGCTGCTCTACTTTGTAAAGAAGTTCTCTTCTTTTCTCATCCAATTTTAAAAATCCATTGAGTTCAAAGTTTTCTTTTCTTTTTTCTAAAGCCTTCTTAACTTTTTCCGGTTCATTTCTAAGTAACTTAATGTCTAACATGTTGATCCCTCTCAATATTCTGAATTTACTCTTACCCTGTAATTATTATACTACACTTTTCTAATTATTCAACCCATATAAATTTACTGACTTTTGCGATTTATCACCTCTAAATAGTATCTTACGTCTGCCTTATAAGTACTATCCGGATACTTTTCATCATGCTGAATAAACAAATCCTTTGCCCTGTCTGATCTATCTAACTTGTAAAAACTTAAGGCTAAAAAGAACATCGCATCATCAGAAAAATATGCATCTTTTTTGAATTGTAATGATAATTCAAATTCCTCTATGGCTTTATCTAATTTATTGGAATTAAACAACTTGTATCCCTCTTTATAACTAATGGCTGCTGCTTCAGTAAACACCATGGAACCTAAATTATTGTATGTTTTTTTACTATCCTCAGATAGCACCTCAAAATAAACACTAGATAAATATAATGCGCTTTCTTTATAGTCTTTTTGATCAGCATATTTCTTTGCTTCTATTAAATCATCCATGCTCTTTTTAATCTTATACTGTTGCATATCCATCTGAGTTATCTGTTCCTTTAGTGTTTTCACTTGTTCTTCTAAACCTTTTTTCTCAACATCTGTAACTTCAAGCTTTTGTTGAAGCTGCTCATTTTCTTTAGCCAGATCATTCAAATTCTTTTGTACGCCTTGAAATAAACCTTTTTGCGTGTTTAACTGTTCCTTATATGATTGAATATCTTTCGTCAATCTGCTTTGACTTGCTGCCGTCATTAATATTAAGACAAATGCTGCTGTAAATAGTACTGTCGAATATAACCATAGAAACTTAGAATTTTTATTCACCTTCTATCGTGCCCTCTTTTCTTCTATTATTACTAAACAAATACCTATGCCCGCTATCTCTAACTGATTGCAAACGTTCTTTCATTATGATTCTTCCTCGCCAAGTCCAATGCTTGTATTTCTTCAGCCGATAACGTGTATTTTGTTTTCCCCTCTACAATAGGCTTAGCATAAGTAGTGGAACTCTCTCTGGAATATACCCCATTTATAATGAAGCCACTATCATTAGAATCCAAGACTGCTATCGCGAAACTTAAATTGCTCCCAACATTTTCGAAGGCATTATATCTTATCACCCCAATTTTTTGAGCACATAATTGAAGCTTCCCCTCAACCATTTTTATCTGTTGTTCCATATCCTCATTTTTTTGCACTACTTTCTTTACTTTATCATAGTATTCAATAATAATTTTTTCTAAATCCTTGTCTTTTATATCACTAGTCAGCTTGCAATATCTTTTTCTTTGTTTATAAATTCTAATGCTATTTATAACGCTGATAACTAATAGCAAAAAATTCATTGCTACTAATGCTATAATAATGTAACTTGAATACATACTAATATTATTACTAATTTCCTCCATATGCTACCCCTCTTTACTGTTTCACGTGAAACATTTCTCATACCGCCTGCCAAAAGCATTTATTTGCATTCTGTTGAAAATTTATTTGTAATAATGTTTACATATTACTCTCTTATTAAAAATCAATTCTACGAATAATATGAAAGAGCTTAAGTTGACATAAAATGCTATTGGGCTTGTACTCTATTTAAATAGGATGCTGAAATTATTCTAATTTTTAAATAACCAATATATAAATAATGCGCATAATTATCCCACTGTCATTCTGAGCATAGCAAGGATCTAATATATCAAACTCAAGATTCTTCACTACGTTCAGAATGACAGGTACCCTTCACACACCATAGGTTTTGGTGTCATAGGGACGTATGGCAATACGTCCGCTGTTGTCTATTTCTGGCCGTATATCCATACGGCCCTACTACGTACATGGTACAGGTTTTATCAATTGCACTTGTAGGGAACGGTTCTAAACCGTTCCGTTAGTTTTATTGCAATTGCTTGCGGAACAGTTATGAACCGTTCCCTACAATCACTGTGCTGCAATAAATAATATGTATTGTAGGGGCAAGCTTTGCTCGTCCGATTTACCCATTATGTTGGTTGCCTCGCTGGCGACCACTTGTCGCCCCTACACTATTCTTCTATTGTCATAGGGACGTATGGCAATACGTCCGCTGTTATGCATTTTCAGTTTTCGGCCGTATATCCATACGGCCTACACATGATGTATGTGTCATCCTGAACGTAGTAAAGGATCTTATACATAAAACTCAAGATTCTTCGCTATGCTCAGAATGACAGATAACGTCCCGCCATTCTACTAATTCATATTAAATTACAGGTTATTTCAAAAATATACCCAATATTAAAATGATCTAAAACATAGCTTGAAACTAGCATTTTAACAATTCCATTAACCTCTCCAAATCTTCATCGGAATAATACTCAATCTCAATCTTACTTTTGCTTTTACCCTGATGTATTTTCACCTTAGTTCCCAAGCTTTTAGATAATCTGTCTTGCACATCTGCATAGATATGAGATAAATCATTTTTCTTATTGTCTTTTTGCTTGTCATTATTTGAAGCCATCTTTTTGACTAGCCGTTCAGTTTCTCTAACACTGAGACCTTCTTTAATTACCATATTGGCTATTTTCAACTGACTGCTTCTATCTCCCACACTCAATATTGTCCTGGCGTGCCCACTAGACAATTTATCTTCAACGATAAATTGTCTAAGTAAATCAGAGAGATTTAATAACCTTAATGCATTCGCAATCGCCGGTCTGCTTTTGCCTACCCTTTCACTGATTTCTTCTTGAGTTAAATGAAACTCATCCATAAGGTTTTTATAAGCTTCCGCTTCTTCAATCGGATTCAGGTCCTCGCGTTGGATGTTTTCAATTAGTGCTATTTCCATTACCTCTTTTTTCTCATATTCCTTAATGACAATAGGAATGGTTTTTAGTCCTGCCAGCTTAGCGGCTCGCCACCGTCTCTCACCTGCTATAATCTGATAGAAACCATTTTCTAGTTTACTTACAATAATCGGCTGGATGACTCCATGAATCTTAATGGATTCCGCAAGGACTTCCAATCTTTCTATATCAAAATTCTTTCTTGGTTGAGACTTATTGGGTTCTATCTCAGTCAACTTTATCTCTTTTATTAAATTATCTTCATCTATTTCCATACCCGGAAGAAGTGCACCCAGTCCTTTACCTAATCCCCTCTTTACCAATTAAATCACCTCTTTTGAATATTCAATCACTTCGTCCGCAAGTTCCAAATAACATTCTGCA
Source organism: Clostridia bacterium (assembly GCA_050251575.1). Lineage (GTDB taxonomy): Bacteria > Bacillota > Clostridia > SK-Y3 > SK-Y3 > X23. The sequence goes on along the minus strand of JBFWMP010000028.1, from coordinate 19,197 downwards.
CCTCTTGATTTAGGATCATATGCAATAATGGGTTGTCCGAAACTAGGCGCCTCACTTAAACGAATATTTCTTGGAATCACTGTTTTATAAACCTTCTGAGGAAAATACTTTTTAACCTCTTCTACTACCTGTATAGAAAGATTAGTTCTAGCATCAAACATGGTAAGTAGTACACCTTCAATATCAAGATCCGGATTTAGAAACTTTTTCACTTGCCTTATCGTATTTGTCAGTTGGCTTAATCCTTCAAGTGCATAATATTCACACTGAATCGGAACAAGTATTGAATCGGCACATGTAAGTGCATTAAGAGTGATTAATCCAAGCGAGGGAGGGCAGTCAATAATAATATAATCAAATTGATTTTTAATTGACTCAACTGCTCTCTTCAAGCAGTATTCCCGAGACATAATCGTGACCAGTTCAATTTCTGCTCCTGCAAGTTGAATATTAGAAGGGCATATGTATAAATTTTCATAAGCAGTTGTCACAATTGCTTCATTAATATTTTCATCATTTATTAATACATCATAAATAGACCTCTTTACTAATTTCTTGTTAATTCCTACACCGCTCGTACTATTACCCTGAGGATCAATATCTATCATCAACACCCTTTCACCTCTGGCAGCAAGGCATGCACTCAGGTTTACGGACGTCGTAGTCTTACCTACACCCCCCTTCTGATTAGCAACTGCAATAACCTTATACAAAACATCACCGTCTCTCTATATATACTTTCTGTATTCTCTATTTCCTTCATATTATAACATATATAATTAAGCATTTAAAATAATAAATTGTTTCACGTGAAACAATTTATCTGAAAAACATTTATTGTATTCTACAAGATGTCTAAATATGAACATTATATAAGAATTGTATGAGAATATATAAAAATATGATGAATATAATATTATAACAATCGTGAGGTGATCTTAATGAAGTTGGAAAAGTTGCTTCGTTCAAAAATATTATGTTTAAGCATAATGCTTTGCTTATTTTCTTGGGCACTATATTTTTACTCCTCCGGAAACTTGAAAATACCACACATATTACTAGCGATACCCTCATATTCTATTGATATCATTTATATGCTAGGCAATACGAGTATCTATACTTTTTCAAGTGTTAATGCTGATTTTGCACATATTGAAATGATCGCTTTTATTCTAAGCCTATTAATATGTATTACAGCCGGATTAATAATTTCCACGTTTTTGCATATTTTAATCAAAAAATTATTGTCTATACAATCGCACTAATACATTTGATATCGATAAAAAACAGGCTATAAAATATTTAATATTATCGGCATAACTATAATTAATATCATAAACAGGAGGAACATTAATCTATGTGGAAAATCATATTTACCGCATTTTGGGTTGTATTTATAGCAGAGTTAGGAGATAAAACTCAGCTTTCTACAATGCTTCTTGCTTCAAAAACTAAAAATGGATTACCGGTTTTCATTGGTGCATCCTGTGCACTTGTTTTATCATCTATTATTGGAGTATTATGCGGTGAAATATTAGGAAAATATATTCCTGCAAGTTATATTCAGATTGGGGCAGGAATTTCATTTATAATGATAGGAATATTATTGTTAATAGGAAAATTTTAAATAATTTTCAAAATAGAAAAATCGATATAATATTATATCGATTTTTCCCCCCTAATAATTATCTAAACCCTATGATTTGGGTATTCTAACTATATATTCTACATATTCTCCATGATCATTTTGGGTAACCTTCGCATGGACTCCGGCGTTCTTCATCATATCTACTGCCTGCTTTAAGGTATTTGTAAATATTCTTATATCTCTAAAGGCACTTATTTGCTTTTTCTTACTGATTTTATCTTTAACTCCAGTATATTTTTCTATCATTTTTTCAATTAATTCTTCTGTTCTTTTTACATTTAATCCTTTTTCACATACTTGCTTTAGAACCTTTAGCTGAAGTTGTTCATCCGGAAGTTTCAGAAGTGCACGTGCATGCCGTTCAGTCAAGTTATGATCATAAATCATCTTTTTTACTAATGGCGGCAACTTTAATAACCTCATTTTGTTTGCAATAGTAGATTGATTCTTTCCAACTTTCATTGCCAACTCATCTTGTGTAAATCCATGCTCAGAAATTAAATGAAAATATCCTTCTGCTTCTTCCATGAAACTAAGATCTTCTCTTTGGAGATTTTCTATCAATGCCACAACAGCAGAATCATTATCATTCATATCAACAATAATAGCCGGAATCTCTTTCATCTCCGCTATTTGAGATGCTCGTAATCTTCTTTCTCCTGCAACTAGTTCATAACTGCTAGCTCCTATTTTCCGAACATTAATTGGTTGTAATATACCGTATTGCCGGATAGAAATACTAAGCTCTTCAAGTGCTGATTTATCAAAAGTCTTTCGGGGCTGGTATGGATTAGGCTTTATCTTATCAATAGGAATATTAATAATCTTTCCTTTTTCATCATTATTATTTTTAAACATCGACATAACCTCCATCATACACAATGCCTCCTTATCAATTCCCCCAGTTTGTCCTATTATCTATGCTTATTATAACACAACCCTCATATATGTGGTGAAAAATCGTTCGTCATATTACTACAGTATGTTTCAATTATTTTTTATTTCAAAGGTTCTTTTGAAGGCTTTCCTGCTTTTCTAGGGTATTTTGTCGGACATTGTCTTGCTTTTTTTATAATAATTATAGAATGTTCTATCTGTGTATAAGGCAGTACAACTGTTTTAATATCAGTAAGCTCTCCACCTAATATATGAATCGCATTTTCCGCTCCTATCATTTCTTCTTTCATATTCGGACCTTTCATACTTACAAAAAAACCTCCTACTTTTACAAAAGGAAGACAATATTCTGCTAGTATTGATAAATTCGCTACTGCGCGAGAAATAGAAACATCAAATTTCTCACGATATTCTTTATTGCTTCCAAGATCCTCCGCTCTGCTATGCACAGTAGTAATATTATTAATCTTTAATTGAGAAATCACCTCATCTAAAAAAATCAGACGCTTATTCAGTGAATCTAACAATGTCATCTCAATCGTATCATCAACAAGCTTTAAAGGAATCCCAGGAAAACCGGCACCTGTTCCTACATCAATCACCTTACAGCGCGGCTTAAAAATATTAGTAGTCATACAAGAAATAGAATCAAGGAAGTGCTTTACAATGATTTCACCTTCATCTTCAATAGCAGTCAGGTTCATTTTCTTATTCCATTCTATAAGGACATTTTTAAAAATCAAAAACTTATTTATCTGCGCATCAGACAAATCAATATTTAACTGACTTGCTCCCTCTTTTAATAATTGCCGATATTCCATTTTGTTGCACCTCTAATCATTAAGTGTTTTCCTGCTTTCTTCTCCTGCGTAATTGTTCTAAATAAATCATAAGTACAGAAATATCTGCCGGAGATACTCCTGAGATTCTTGATGCCTGCCCCATAGAATCCGGTTTAATCTTTGAAAGCTTTTGTCTGGCTTCTGTTCTTAGTCCCTGTATATCATGATAATCAATTTCCTTAGGCAGTTTTCTGTTTTCTAACTTTCTAAATTGCTCTATCTGCATTAGCTGCCGCTTAATATATCCTTCGTACTTTACCTGAATGGATACTTGCTCTGCAACTGCAAAAGAAAGCCCGGGGCGTTCCTTATCTATTTCTCCTAACTTATCATACTCCAACTCAGGACGTTTCAACAATTCTTTTAAGCGAATACCGGATTTAATTCTAGTACTATTATTTTTATCTAAGAAATTATTCACTTCTTCTGTAGGAGTAATAATTGTTTCTTCTAATCTCTTGATTTCTTGCTCAATCTGAAGCTTTTTTTTCAAGAATTTTTGATATCTTTCTTCCGCAATCAAACCAATTCTATAACCAATGGGGGTCAGCCTCAAATCCGCATTATCCTGACGCAACAATAACCTATATTCAGAACGCGAGGTCATCATCCTATATGGTTCAGATGTCCCTTTTGTTACAAGATCATCAATCAAGGTTCCTATGTATGCTTCAGAACGATCTAATATCAATGGCTCTTTTCCTAATAATTTTAGTGAAGCATTGATACCTGCTACTAACCCTTGTGCAGCAGCCTCTTCATAACCTGAACTTCCATTAAACTGCCCCGCTCCATACAGTCCGCTTATCTCTTTTAGCTCTAAAGTTCGGTCCAGCTGGACAGGATTAATACAATCATATTCAATTGCGTATGCAGTTCTCATCATTTTTACATTTTCTAATCCGGGTATGGTCTTTAACATTTGCATCTGCACATCTTCAGGCAAACTGCTTGACATCCCCTGTACATACATCTCTTCTGTATTTAATCCCATAGGTTCTATAAAAACTTGATGTCTTTCTTTATCTGCAAAACGAACAACCTTATCCTCTATCGACGGACAATATCTAGGTCCCACGCCTTCTATCACACCCCCATATAAGGGAGAACGATGCAAATTATCCCTTATTACTTGATGCGTTCTTTCATTTGTATAAGTAAGCCAGCATGATACCTTGTTTTCTCCAATATTTTCAGTCTCAAAAGAAAATGGAATAATAACATCGTCGCCTTTTTGTTCTTCCATCTTTGAAAAATCAACAGATTTTGAATTAATTCTGGCAGGAGTACCTGTCTTAAACCTCATCAATTCAACGCCACATTCTTTTAACACATCAGAAAGTTTATTCGCCGGAAAAAGCCCATCCGGACCACCACTGTAGCTTACATCCCCAACTATAATTTTTCCTCTTAAAAAAGTGCCTGTTGCTAATATAACAGCTTTTACATTAAAAACTGCACCGGTATGAGTTTTTAAACCCCTTACAGTATTATCTTCTACTAAGATATCTACTACTTCCGCTTGTATGATGTCGAGATTTTTCTGCTTCTCTAAAACATGCTTCATTTCAATCTGATACGCCCTACGGTCAGACTGTGCACGCAGTGAGTAAACGGCAGGTCCTTTTCCTTTATTCAATACTCTAGACTGGATAAAGGTTTTATCAGCATTTTTTCCCATTTCTCCGCCAAGAGCATCGATTTCCCGGACAAGATGCCCCTTGGCTGTTCCTCCAATATTAGGATTGCAAGGCATATTTGCTACGCTATCAAGGTTTATAGCAAATAAAACCGTTGAACACCCCATTCGTGCAGATGCCAGAGCAGCTTCACAGCCTGCATGTCCGCCACCAATGACAGCAGTATCATATTCTCCCGCATAATACTCCATATAATCGCCTCATTTCCCCAAACAAAAATCTTTAAAAATATGATGGATAATCTCTTCTGATACTGTAAGACCAATAATCTCCCCTAGACTCTCAATGGCATTAGTAATATCAATAGAAATCATATCTAACGGTATCCCATTACATAATGCTTTTACGCTTTCATTAATACTTTCCCTCGCTTTAACTAGTGAATCCTTATGTCTGACATTTGTAATAATAATATCGTTATTAATATTCAGCTTACCACTAGAAAATTGCTCTTCTATCGTATCTTCAAGCTCCTTTAGTCCTATACCTGTTTTTATAGATGTGTTAATAATTGGACATCGTCCAAAGATATTTCTCACACCATCCATATCAAGATTTATCTCTAAGTCGGATTTATTTATCAATACAATTAGCTTTTTATTTTCTAACAGGCTAACTATCCTATAATCACTTTCACTCATTTCTTCACTACTATCCAAAATAAAAATTACCAAATCAGCTTTATTAATAAATTCCCTTGATTTTTCAACACCTATTTTCTCAACTATATCGTCAGTTTCCCTAATTCCTGCCGTATCAATAATTTTTAATGGTACACCCCTTAAATTAATATATTCCTCAATAACATCTCTTGTAGTTCCCGGAACTTCAGTAACAATTGCTCTGTTTTCTCGCAAAAGCGCATTTAATAATGATGATTTTCCTACGTTTGGCTTCCCTACAATCACTGTGCTTAAGCCTTCTCTTATGATTTTTCCCATATCGGCTGTTTCTATTAGACACTCTATCTCATTCCTGATTTCTTTCAATGAAAGACTTAAGCTTTGCTCATTTAATTCTTCTATATCATCCTCTGGAAAATCTACTGCTGCTTGAAGATGTGCAGCTATCCTGATAAGCTTATTTCTTATATCAAGTATTTTACTGGACAGATTGCCTTCCAAATGATCTACCGCAGATTCCAATCCAAGCGTTGTTTTAGAATTAATAATATCTATAATGGCTTCAGCTTGTACCAAATCAATTCTGCCATTTAAAAAAGCACGCTTTGTAAATTCACCGGCATCAGCAAGCCTGGCTCCTGCATGAAGCACAGTCTCTAGAACTTTCTTCGTTGCTACAACTCCACCATGACAATTTATTTCAACAACATCCTCTTTTGTAAAGGTATTAGGTTTCCTCATCACTGATACTAACACTTCATCTATTGGCTGCTGCTTTTCCACATCTACTATATAACCATAATGAATGGTGTGTGATTTCATATTATCCAGCTTTTTATTTCTCGGACTTTTAAAAACCTTGTCTGTAATAGATATAGCAGCATTTCCACTTACTCTGATGATACTTATCCCACCTACCCCGATGGGTGTAGAAATAGCCGCAATGGTGTCTTCCATGTACATAATTCTCAATCTCCTTATAATAAATAACATGTCTTAAATATGCTTGCAAGAAATTCTCCACCTCGCTCACAATGAAAAGACAGATATCAAAGACAATAAATAGGATATTCGTCATTCTGAGCCTAGTGAAGAACCCTAAGTGAAGTTTCAAGTCTTTCTTCAATAAAAAAAGCTGTGCTGTAGACTGTATGATTACAAGCCTTCAGCTACAGCTTAATTATTGCTCTAAATTAAACGTCCATTTTATTGCGGTTGTTTATTGATATAACTACTTTACGGTTTGGCTCTTCACCAACACTATATGTAGCAACCATCTTATTATTCTGCAAAGTCGAATGAATTATTCTTCTTTCGTATGGATTCATAGGCTCTAAAGTAATACTTCTACGATATTTTAGAACCCTGTCAGCCAACCTCTTTGCAAGTCTTATTAATGTTTCTTCACGCTTTTTACGATAATTTTCTGTGTCCATGGAAACACGGACATATTCACTATCTCCCCTATTCACAACAAGACTCGTTAAATATTGTAATGAATCTAAAGTTTCCCCTCTTCTACCAATGAGTATTCCCATATCATCTCCTTGAAGTAAGATCTTAAGAGAATTCTCCTTTTCTTCAAAACTAATATCAACCTCTAAATTCATCTTATTGAATACTTCTTCAAGAAATTCTTTTGCCCTGTTCTGAACCGTGTCTTTTTGAGTCACCACGACTTTTGCAACTTTAGATCCAATCAATCCGAACAAGCCCTTTGTTCCTTCTTCAACTACCAGAATCTCTACTTGCTCATATTCCAATCCTAATTCGATAAGAGCGAGGTTAACAGCCTCTTCAACAGTTTTTCCTGACTTTTCAATAGATTTTTTCATTGGTATTATTTTCCCTCCTTTAATGATGGAGCAAAAAATTTATTTAATGTTACTTGCTGCAACATCTGAATTAAATTACTAATTACCCAGTATAGTCCAACCCCTGCAGGAAGTGAGAAACAAATAAACCCTGTCATAATAGGAAATATCCTCATCATACTATTACTCATTTGCGCAGCCTGAGCATTTTGAGATGATGTTGCAGCTGTTGTTAATTTACTTGATAGATACGTAGTTAAAGCAGCCAATATTGGAATAATCCATACAACGCTAGGTGCATTAAATTGAGGAATTTGTCCCATATTAAGACCTAAAAACTCAAGGTTTATATTTTTCATATATTCAGCAATTTTAATCTCGTCACGAGCATTCAACCCATATTTTACGGCCACTTCTGCAATTTGTTCCTGACTCATTTTTAATATATATGTTAGAGGCTGATAAATAACTCTATACAAACCAAAGATGATAGGAAGTTGTATAAGTAAAGGCAAACAGCTTCCAGCCGGATTTACCTTATGCTCTTGGTATATCTTCATGGTCTCTGCTTGAAGCTTTTCCTTATCGTTCTTATACTTTTTTTGAATATCATTTATCAATGGTTGTATTTTTTGCATTTCACTCATTGATTTTTGCTGTTTTATAGCCAAAGGAAGCAATATAATCTTAATAAAAATAGTAAAAAGAACAATAGACATACCATAACTTTTTGTAAATGAATAGATAAAACTCAATACTGAACCTAACGGACCCGTAATAAGTGTCCCGAAAAGATTTCCCATTAACTTCAACCTCCTTTTACTTTACTGGATCATAACCTCCAGCATTAAACGGATTACATCTTAACAGCCTTTTTATAGATAAATATCCGCCTTTTAAAAAACCATATTTCGTGACAGCGTCTAACGCATATCTCGAGCATGTAGGATAAAATCGACAGCATGGCCTTTTTAAAGGTGAAATGAATTTTCGATATACCATAATTAGTAAGATAAAAACCTGATTTAAAATATACCGGAATATCTTAAAAACACCGAAAATAATTGTTTCTATCATTTATAAAGCTCAACTCTTTTCAATAGATTCTTCATTGCCCCGCTAATTTCTCTATATGAGGCATCTTGTGCCCTCACTCTGGCAACGAATATGACATCATAATTTTCTTTTATGAAATCTTCTTTTAATCTATAGCTTTCTTTTATCAATCTCCTGACTCTATTTCTTACTACTGCTTTCCCTATTTTCTTATTCACAGTAATTCCCAATCTATTTATATTTAATCCATTTTTAGAAAAATAAATAACCAGAAGATTATTTGCGAGAGAGTTACCTCTCGCATAGATTCTCTTAAAAACCCTATTTTCAGTTAAAGAAACCGTTTTATTCATACAATCTATCCTTTTTCAATAATGAAAAATTACATCATAGATACCAAAATAAATACAAAAAGACCACTTTAAAGTGGCCCTTATGCTGACAGTTTATCTCTGCCTTTTAGTCTTCTTCTAGCCAATACCTTTCGTCCATTTTTGGTACGCATTCTTTTTCTAAATCCATGTTCTTTTTTTCTTTGTCTCTTTTTTGGTTGATATGTTCTTATCACAATTAACACCCCCTTCTCAGACTACAGATGAATACTGGTTCATCATCATTCATGACATTGATAATACACCACTACCCACCTAAAGAATTACATCATTTATTCCATTAATTATTTGTTATTGCTTTGTTTTTTAAGACACTGTTTCAATTATATCCTAACTAATTAACAAATGTCAAGAAATAAGGAATTAAAAAAACTAATTAAACCTGTGGATAATTCTTTAGTACTATTTTTTTGATTAATGATTGAATATTAGTTAAAATTTTGATATATTAATATTTACTTGTTGATAACTTTCAAAATTTACATAAAAATTTATTATTTATTCACATTATGTGGATAACATTGTGAATAACCTTCTTGTTTTTTACTAAATATATGTATTTTTTTAGGTTTAACTTGTTAATAATGTTATTAATACTATGTTAATTAAATAAACTATTTCCATTTTTTATTATTCGCATATTAATTTTTTTTATGCTAATTAACATTATCCACAGAGAGTTATATTTTTATCCACAACTGTTAATAATTCTGTTGATAACTTCTTTTTAGCTTGATTACGATTTATTTTAGGAGGAACACAATGAAAACTTATCTAACTGATTTATGGAACAAAACTCAAAATATCATCAGATTGGAAATAACAGAAGTCGGTTTTAATACATGGATTAAAACGATTGTTCCTGTTTCTATATCAGATAATAAGATTACTTTAGGTGTTCCTAATGATTTCAATAAAAATATTATCATGGGCAGATATTTTCCTCTTATAAAAAACTCCATCACTGCCGCAGCTTCTAAAGAATATGATATTACTATTATTCTTTCAGAAAATGATGAAAAGGAAAATAATAATACTTCTATAAATATTGAAAAAAATATTGAAAAAATGGTACAAGATGAACCACCTAATACATTAATTTCTAAATATACTTTTGATACTTTTGTCATAGGTAATAGTAACCGTTTTGCCCATGCAGCTTCCTTGGCAGTTGCAGAGTCTCCGGCAAAAGCTTATAATCCATTATTTTTATATGGTGGGGTAGGTTTAGGTAAAACCCATTTAATGCATGCGATCGGACATTATATTTTAGGACAAGCACCATCAACAAAAGTTGTTTATGTTTCTTCTGAAAAATTCACTAATGAGCTTATTAACTCAATTAAAGATGATAGAAACGAAGAATTTCGAAATAAATATAGAAATATAGATGTTCTTCTCGTAGACGATATCCAATTTATTGCAGGTAAAGAAAGAACACAGGAAGAGTTCTTCCATACATTTAATGCTTTACATGAAGCAAACAAGCAAATTATTCTTACTAGTGACAGACCTCCAAAGGAAATACACACATTAGAGGAAAGACTTAGATCAAGATTCGAGTGGGGACTAATAGGTGATATTCAACCACCTGATTATGAAACAAGGATAGCTATCTTAAAAAAGAAGGCTCAAATTGAAAAACTGATAATATCGGATGATATATTAACTCATATTGCAAGTAAAGTTAAATCAAACATTAGAGAATTAGAAGGAGCGCTTAACCGTATTATTGCTTTTAGTGCTTTGGTTGAACAACAAATAACCTTGGAACTTGCAGATGAAGCATTAAAAGATTTTCTATCGCTTAATAATAAACCTATCACGCCATTACTGATTCAAGAAGCTGTAGGAAAATACTTTAATATTAAAATGGAGGATTTTAAGTCTTCTAAAAGAACAAAAAATGTAGCCTTTCCAAGACAAATAGCTATGTATCTTTCTAGAGAGTTGACAGAATTATCTCTGCCTAAAATAGGTGAAGAATTTGGTGGAAGAGATCATACTACGGTAATACATGCCGTAAGTAAAATAGAAGATAATATAAAAAATGATTCTGAAATAAAAAGAGCCATATCAGAATTGACTAAAAATATTAAAACTAGATAGTCCACATACTACTGTTTGTTTACTGTTATGCCTCTGTGGATAATTTTTTCTTATAAAATTTCTGTGGAATAATGTTAATTTAAAACACCATATTACCAACAGGATATGAATACCTTATAAAAAGCATGCCTTCTACTATTTAAGGCTTATCCACAGAAATAACAGTACTTATTACTAATACTACTAAATTTTATTATATTTATCTATATAAAAATAAGAAAAGGAGTTATCCACAAATGAAATTATTTTGCGAGAAAAATCTATTAATAGATGCTATAAGCATTACTCAAAAAGCAGTTTCTGTTAAATCTACATTACCTATATTAGAAGGAATCTTATTAGAAGCTAAAGAGAATACTCTTAAACTAACAGGTAATGATCTTGAATTAGGAATTGAATGCAGTATTCAAGCAAGTATTAAACAGCCGGGTTCTATTGTACTAAGTTCAAGAATATTTGGAGAAATTATAAGAAAGCTTCCAAATGATACTATTTATATAGAAGTTCAAGACAGTAATACTTTAATTAAATGCGGAAATTCCGAATTTAATATTATGGGAATTTTGCCGGTAGAATTTCCAGACCTTCCTTCGGTACAAAAAGAAAATGTATTCATTATTTCGCAAGAAAAGTTAAGAAGTATGATAAGACAAACGATTTTTGCTGTAGGTACAAATGAAAATAAACTTATTCTTACAGGATCATGTCTTGAAGTAGAAAATAATAATTTAAATATTATTTCTGTAGACGGATATCGTCTCGCATTGAGAAAAGAAAGCATTGATTCGGCAGAACAAAAGATATCACTTGTAGTACCAGGAAAAACTTTAAATGAGCTCTCTAAGATTATTAAAGATGATGAACAAAATGTACAAATATATATTACTTCTAAGCATGTATTATTCGAATTTGGTAACTGTCGGATAGTATCTCGTCTTTTAGAAGGAGAGTTTTTAAATTATAATAAAATAATACCCAAGGAATATCAGCTTAGAATAAAGACATCTGTAAGGCCATTAGTAGAAAGTATAGAGAGAGCTGCTCTTTTAATAGTATCAGATAATCAAAAATACCCGGTTAAGATAAATATTAAAACAGATAAAATTTTTATAAGTTGTATTACACAAACCGGGAAAGTGCAGGATTCCATTAATGCAGAAACTGAAGGAAATGACCTAGAGATAGGTTTTAATCATAAATATCTGTTAGATGCATTAAAGTCATGTGAGTGTGATGAAGTATATATGGAATTTAACACTGCCTTAAGTCCATGTATTATAAGGCCAATAGATAATCAGAAGTTTATATATCTTGTATTGCCTGTAAGATTAAGAAATGAGTAATTGCTAAACAATCATATATTGAATATAATAAGCCTGAGTACAATCCTCGGGCTTATTAAAAGTTATTAGTTAGCTGAATAGTGATATAATATCTATAAACATATATAGATTAGGTGGGTTCGCATATGGATAGAATAAAGATAAATACTGAATATATCAAGATAGATCAGTTGTTGAAATGGGCAGGTGTTATAGGATCAGGAGCAGATGCAAAGATGTTAATTGCAGATGGATTGGTTCAAGTTAATGGAATAGTAATAAATCAAAGAGGTAAAAAAGTGTTTCCGGGAGATAGTATAATCGTACATATGGGAAAAGAGATAAAATTTATCGTGGAATAGAGGACCTTCTACATGTATGTTGAAAATCTAAAGCTAAATAATTATAGAAATTATGAAAATGCTGATATAGAATTTTCTAAGGGAGTTAATATTATCTACGGTAATAACGCGCAAGGAAAAACAAATATTTTAGAATCTATATATTTATTTGCTACAGGCAAATCTCATAGGACCAATAAAGACAAAGAGTTAATAAGATTTGGGCACGATTATGCGGATATAAATATGAGCTTTATGAGTAGAAATTATTCTAATGATTTTGAAATGTTGCTTTTTCAAAATCAAAAGAAAAGAATTAAAAAAAATGGAGTACCTATTCATAAACTGCGAGATTTAATGGGATCCTTTAATGCAGTGATGTTTTCACCGGAAGACTTGAATTTGATAAAAGAAGGACCGGCGCAAAGAAGAAAATTTTTAGATGTATGTATTAGTCAAATGAGACCTGCGTATTTTTATATTTTACAGCAATATATCAAAATTTTAGAGCAGAGAAATAACTTATTAAAAAAAATTAGTAAGCAAAGATCATTATCTGAAACTTTGTTTATTTGGGATGAAAAATTAGTTGAATATGGTGCAAAAATAATATTATATAGAATGTCATTTATAAAAAGGCTTACAAATGTTGCAAAAAAAATTCATCAGGATATTACCAGAAATATGGAGCAATTAGAAATTGAATATCTGCCCAATGTGCTTTTTAAAGAAACTGATCAACTTGCAGAGATAAAAAAAGCATTTAAACAAATACTTAATGAAAGTATAACCCGAGAAATAGATTCAGGAGTAACTTTAGTAGGACCGCATAGAGATGATGTGAGTTTTATAATTAATAATATTTCTGTAAAACATTTTGGTTCTCAAGGCCAACAAAGAACAGTAGTTCTTTCGTTAAAAATGGCAGAAATGGAATTCATGAAAGAGGATATAGGAGAATATCCTGTCCTTTTATTGGATGATATTATGTCTGAATTGGATATACATAGACAGGATTATATTATTAGGAGTATAGAAAATAAACAAGTTTTTATAACCTGTACAAGTATAGAGCGATTTAATATTAATAAAAAAGCGGCATTTTATAAAATTAATAATGGAATTGTTTTAAAAGGAGGATATTGATATGTTTTTGCATCTAGGTGGAGATGTGGTTGTTAGATTAAAAAATGTTATAGCAATTATGGATTTAGAGACTACCACAATTTCTAAAATAAGCAAAGAATTTTTAACAATTGCTGAAGAAGAAGGGTTTATTGAGAATATTTCAGAGGACTTACCAAAGTCCTTTATAATCACAGAAGTAGATAAAAAAAGTAAAATTTATCTTTCTCCTATTTCATCTGTAACTTTATATAAAAGGGCAAGTTACATCGATGATATTGCAAATGTGTAGTAATAGTTAAGTGTATTTAAGTTAATAGAAGATGGAGGGAAGTTATGGTTGAAAATAGAGTGAGTGCTAATTATGATGAAACTCAGATACAAGTATTAGAAGGCCTCGAAGCGGTAAGAAAAAGACCGGGTATGTATATAGGAAGCACATCATCACGAGGCTTACACCATCTGGTATATGAGATTGTTGATAATAGTATTGATGAAGCGTTAGCAGGCTACTGTGAAAATATATTTATTGCAATCAATGAAGATAATTCTATTACCGTTGAAGATGATGGAAGAGGTATACCAGTTGGAATTCAGCCTAAAATGGGCATCTCTGCAGTAGAAGTAGTTTTCACAGTGCTTCATGCAGGAGGAAAATTCGGCGGTGAGGGATATAAAGTATCCGGAGGATTACACGGTGTAGGTGCCTCAGTAGTAAATGCTCTTTCAGAGTGGTTGGAAGTAGAAGTATATGATGGTAGTAATGTTCATTTTCAAAGATATGAGAGAGGGATACCGCTTGAGTCTATAAAAGTATTGGGAGAAACAGAAAAAAAGGGAACAAAAATATCCTTTAAACCTGATTATGAAATTTTCGAAGATTTAGTTTATGATTATAATATTTTACTTACTAGATTCAGAGAAATTGCATTCTTAAATGCGGGTATAAGAATTACATTAATAGATAAAAGAGAAGAGAATATAGAAAAAGTTTTAAAGTATGATGGTGGTATCAAATCATATGTAGAGTATATCAATAGAAATAAACAAGCGATTCATAAAGAAGTTATTTATATCGAGAGTGAAAAAGATGGATCACAGGTTGAAGTTGCAATGCAGTATAGTGATGCATATGTAGAAAACATCTTTAGTTTTGCAAATAATATTCATACTACAGAAGGCGGAACGCATGAAACTGGTTTTAAAGCGGCATTAACTAAGGTCTTGAATGACTATGCAAGAAAGTATAATATAATAAGAGAAAATGATAAAAACTTCTCGGGGGAAGATGTTAGAGAAGGTCTTACTGCAGTGATAAGCGTAAAATTAAAAGACCCACAGTTTGAAGGACAAACAAAAACAAAACTTGGAAATAGTGAGATACGGGGATTAGTAGAAGGTGGAATGAGTGATAAGTTATCTTCATTTTTTGAAGAAAATCCATCTGTTGTAAGAGCAATTCTTGAAAAATCACTTACTGCAGCAAGAGCTAGAGAAGCTGCCCGAAAAGCAAGAGAATTGACAAGAAGAAAAAGTGCGCTGGAAAGCACAACACTGCCAGGAAAATTAGCAGATTGTTCTGAAAGAGACCCTACATTTACGGAAATATATATTGTTGAGGGTGATTCTGCAGGTGGTTCAGCAAAACAGGGCAGAGATAGGAAATTTCAAGCTATCCTTGCATTATGGGGAAAAATGCTGAATGTAGAGAAATCAAGGGTAGATAAAGTTTATGGAAATGAGAAACTTATGCCTGTTATTACTGCATTAGGTGCAGGTATCGGAGAAGAATTTGATGTATCAAAATTAAGATATGGCAAAGTAATCATAATGGCAGATGCGGATGTAGATGGAGCTCATATCAGAACATTGCTATTAACATTTTTCTTCAGATTTATGAAACCTCTTATAGAGAAAGGACATGTTTATATTGCTCAACCACCTCTTTATAAAATAGCCAGAGGTAAAAATGCAACTTATGCATATAGTGATAAAGAACTAGAAAAAGTATTATCAGAGTTTGGAAGAGATGCAAATATTCAAAGATATAAAGGCCTTGGAGAAATGGACCCAGTTCAGTTATGGGATACAACAATGAATCCCGAAACCAGGACCATTCTCAAGGTGGAGCTTGAAGACGCTGTAGCTGCTGATGAGATATTTACCATTCTAATGGGTGATAAAGTGGAACCAAGAAGAGAATTCATTGAAGCGCATGCTAAGATGGTAAGCAATTTGGATATTTAGCCAGTGGAAGGTGAATAGTGGGGAGTAAAATAACACAAACCGTTATTAACTTTTTGTTTATAATGAATTTATTCAATAATTATAAAGTGTTTAATTGTTATCTCAATTTAAAATCAAATTAATATTCGTATAAATAGTTATATTATGATGTGGAATTTAATTGTTGGGAGTAGGGTGTTGATATATGGAGAATATTCTTCCCACTCCTCACTTTCCACTCTCCACTATTTAAATAAAGGAGGAAAGTAAATAAATGATAGATCACTCCGCACAAAAAATAATTCCGGTTGATATTCGATCGGAAATGGAAAAATCCTATATAGATTATGCAATGAGTGTTATTGTTGGAAGAGCACTGCCTGACGTAAGAGACGGTCTTAAGCCGGTTCATAGAAGAATTTTATATACTATGTATGAAGCAGGATACACTCCAGACAAGCCACATAGAAAATGTGCTACCACCGTCGGAGACGTTTTAGGTAAGTATCATCCTCACGGAGACGCTGCCGTATATGACAGTTTAGTTAGAATGGCACAAGACTTCTCATTAAGATATCCCCTTGTTGACGGTCATGGCAACTTTGGTTCAGTGGATGGTGATCCAGCAGCAGCATACCGTTATACCGAGTCTAGAATGTCTAAGCTTGCATTAGAAATGCTTACAAATATAGAGAAAGAAACCGTAAATTTTGTTCCTAACTATGATGATCGTTTAAAAGAACCATCAGTGCTTCCATCAAGGTTTCCAAATTTATTAGTAAATGGTTCTTCGGGAATAGCAGTAGGTATGGCGACTAATATTCCCCCACACAACTTAACAGAAGTAATTAATGGAATCATTGCTCTTATTGATGACCAAAATCTGACCATAGAAGAGCTTTCACAATATATCAAAGGTCCGGATTTTCCAACTGCTGGTATTATTATGGGCCGTCAAGGAATTAGGGATGCCTATATGACCGGAAGAGGAAAAGTCATAATGAGGGCAAGAACAAATATTGAAGAATTTCACAATAATAGGCAAAAAATCATTGTTACTGAAATACCCTATCAGGTTAATAAAGCAAGATTAATTGAAAAGATGGCTGATTTAGTAAAAGATAAAAGAATTGAAGGTATTTCAGATTTAAGAGATGAATCTGATAGAGAAGGCATGCGAATTGTTATAGAGCTGAAGCGAGATGTAAATGCAAACATCGTATTGAATCAGCTGTATAAATATACTCAGATGCAGGATACTTTTAGTATTATAATGCTGGCATTGGTAGATAATGAGCCTAAGGTCCTTAACTTAAGAGAAGTATTAGATCATTATATAGAATTTCAAAAGCAAGTAATTATTAGAAGAACAAAATATGATCTTAATAAGGCAGAAGCTAGAGCACATATTTTAGAAGGTCTTAAGATAGCATTAGATCATATTGATGAAATTATAAGTATCATTCGCAGTTCTCAGACAACTGCAATAGCTAAAGAAAGATTAATGGAAGAGTTTACCCTAAGCGATGTTCAATCTCAATCTATATTAGATATGAGACTTGCAAGATTAACAGGATTAGAAAGAGATAAGATTAATGCAGAATACAACGAGCTATTAGAAACAATAAAATATTTGAAAGATATTTTAGGAAATGAAGCTATAGTTCTTAATATCATTAAAGAAGAATTATTAATCATTAAAGAAAAATTCGGTGACGAGAGAAAATCTGAATTAGCCATTGCACAGGATGAGATTAATATAGAAGATTTGATAGAAGAAGAAGAAAATGTTATTACTTT
The DNA here is from genome assembly GCA_050251575.1 of Clostridia bacterium. Lineage (GTDB taxonomy): Bacteria > Bacillota > Clostridia > SK-Y3 > SK-Y3 > X23. The sequence goes on along the minus strand of JBFWMP010000028.1, from coordinate 1,302 downwards.
GACTCATTTTGGATATATCAAGAGGCTTCCTGTAAATACATATACAAGTCAGCGAAGAGGTGGAAAGGGCATTGTAGGATTAAGTACTAGAGAAGAAGATTTTGTAGAAACATTATTTGTAACTTCGACGCATCATCATATTTTATTTTTTACAGACAAAGGGAAAATGTACAGGTTGAAAACCTATGAAATTCCTGAGGCAGGAAGACAGGCAAAAGGCACTGCTATAGTGAATCTTTTGGAGATTGATCCAGGGGAAAAAGTTACGGCAGTTATTCCTGTAAAAGAATTTTTAGAAGGACAATTCTTATTAATGACCACTAGAAATGGTGTTATTAAAAAAACTAATCTGATGGAATATGATACAGCAAGAAAACGTGGCTTGGCAGCAATTACACTGAGAGAAGAAGATGAGTTAATCAGGGTAAAACTTACTGATGGCAATCAGCAAGTGATATTAGGAACACGGCATGGTCAATCTATTCGATTTAGCGAAAAAGATGTAAGACCAATGGGTAGGACAGCACAGGGGGTAAAAGCTATAGAATTAAATGAAGGTGACTATGTAGTAGGAATGTCCTTAATAAGAGAAAGTGCCGATCTTCTTGTAGTAACTGAAAATGGATTCGGAAAAAGAACAAATTTAGAAGAATATAGGATGCAGTCAAGAGGCGGAAAAGGTATATTGACGTATAGGCTGACAGAAAAAACAGGATGTATAGCAGGAATAAAGGTTGTCTCAGATACTGATGATGTAATATTAATCACTTCAGAGGGGACAATCATTCGATTGCATACTAAAGATATTACTAAAATGGGTAGGTCAACACAGGGTGTAACTTTAATGAGAATGGAAGATAACATTAAGGTTGTTACATTGGCAAGAATTCAAGAAGAGGAAGAGATTGCACAAGAGGAAGAGAATGCACAAGAGGGAGAGAACGAACAAGAGGAAGAGATTGAAGAAGAAAAGGAGTAAGGGGTCAACCCTACTCCTTTTCTTCTTCTGTTTCATTAGCATCGTTTTCATCCGTTGAATAAGCATCAAAGCTTTTTGCTAATACCTCCGTTGATGTAATACTGTACAAATTACCGTCACCAAGGATATTAGCTTCAACAACTCTTTGAACTAATGGTTTCTTATCATTTTTTTGCTCCATAATAACCCTCTTTTCAAAATAATACTTATTATATTTTTTCGTTTGTCAGTAAAAATATACGCAAGAGTAAATAAAGATAAATATAGTGGGCTAAATTACCAATAAAAGATATGTTGACATAGTTAAATGATTATGTTAATAT
>JBFWMP010000027.1:0-25840 GCA_050251575.1 Clostridia bacterium | reverse complement strand
AGAAAGCGGTAATCGTGCTGTTGGCATTATTATATCTTGGTGTGAAAAACATTCACCTTGGACCAACATTGCCGGCATTCCTTTCGCCAAATGTTGTGAAAGTATTAGTTGAAAACTTTGGAATCGGCGGAGTTACAAATGTTGATGATGATATGAAAATGTTTATGGGTGCATAAATAGAGTATTTAAAAAGTGGTATGTTCAAACAACATACCGCTTTTTTGTATGCGAAACTAAAATCAGAGGATCAGACACCTTGATTTGTGGCACAACAGTAGAATAATGCGACGTTATCTGTCATTCTGAACGCAGTGAAGAATCTTGAGTTTTATGTATAAGATCCTTCACTGCGTTCAGGATGACACATATACCATATGTAGGGTCGTATGGATATACGACCGAAAACCGGGAACAGCGGACGTATTGCCATACGTCCCTACGACACCAAAATCCATGATGTGTGAAGGGTACCTGCCATTCTGAACGTAGTGAAGAATCTTGAGTTTTAAAACATAAGATCCTTCGCATACGCTCAGGATGACAACCAATGCAACCGATGACAACCGATACAACCAACGCAAAATTGCGGTACATTGCGTCGCATTCTTTCTACACTGCGTAATAGTATAAACGAAGATTTTGACGCTCTTTACATAGTAGTCGTTTAATTCCAGACTTTTAGGGTATATTTAAAATGTGATAGAAAGATTACAGAGTGGAGGGCCTTGAATATGAAAAAAGCAGATATTGGATTGATTGGCTTGGCGGTGATGGGACAAAATCTTGTGCTAAATATGGCGCGTAACGGATATGTGGTTTCGGTTTATAATAGAACCGCTTTAAAAACAGAGGATTTTATAAAAAACAATGAAAAGGATATAGATAATATCCTTCCGGCATACTCTATCGAAGAGCTTATCCGGTCATTGAAAAAACCCAGAAGGATATTCATGATGGTGAAGGCCGGAGAAGCTATAGATGCCATGATTACGAGCATTATTCCCTATTTAGGGGAGGGAGATATTCTTATAGATGGCGGCAATTCATATTTTCAGGATACCCGCAGAAGAACAGATGAACTAAAAAAAGAAGGAATACTCTATATGGGGGTAGGCGTTTCCGGAGGAGAAGAAGGAGCGCTTAACGGACCAAGTATTATGCCCGGAGGAAATCATGAAGCGTGGAAGCATATCGAACCAATTCTGATGGATATCTCTGCAAAAGTAGACAATAATGTTCCTTGCTGCAGTTACTTGGGACCTGATGGTGCAGGACATTATGTAAAAATGATTCATAATGGGATTGAGTATGGCGATATGCAGCTGATTTCTGAAGCATATTATCTTATGAAAGTAATCCTTAAGATGTCTGCAAGAGAAATGAAAGAAATATTTGCTAAATGGAATGGTGAGGAATTGAACTCATATCTGATAGCGATTACTGCTGATGTTTTAGGACGAAAAGATGAACTGACAGGAGCACCTTTAGTTGATATGATTAAGGATACTGCACAGCAAAAGGGGACAGGGAAGTGGACAGCACAGGAAGCGCTGAATTTAGGAGTAAGTGCACCTACCATCACGGAAGCAGTATTTGCAAGAAACATGTCAGCTATTAAGCAGGAGCGGATAAATGCTTCTAAAGTATTATCAGGACCTGAGGCTTTCTTTGAAAAAGACCGACAGCAATTTATTGAAGATATAAGGAATGCCTTATATGCATCTAAGATATGCTCGTATGCACAAGGATTTGCATTGCTAAAAGCAGCATCAGAGGAATATGAATGGAGTTTGGAACTGGGGAAGATTGCATTACTGTGGAGGGGAGGCTGCATTATCAGAGCCAGATTCTTAAATAGTATTGATGAAGCATTTGCAAAGAATCCAAAGTTAGAAAACTTGCTTCTTGATCCCTTTTTTAAGCAAGTGATTCATGAGTCTCAGTGTGGGTGGAGAAGAATAGTGAGTGCGGCAGCATTAAATGGAGTTCCTATACCGGCCTTCAGTTCTGCATTAAACTATTTCGATTCTTATAGAAACGAGTATTTGCCGGCCAACCTGCTTCAGGCACAACGGGATTATTTTGGAGCACATACTTATCAAAGAATTGATAGAGAAGGCATTTTTCATACAGAATGGTTAAATATAAATGAGTAATTTAAGAAAATAAGAGGGATTAGAAGAGAGGGTTATATATTCGGAGATATATGGCAATAATAAGGCGTAATAGCCAAATGTAATATTTGCTATAAAAAATCAGATTATATATATTTATTATTGTAATTAGCACTCACTTGAATTGAGTGCTAATAAGATGAGCAATAGTAGAAGTATTAAATATTAAATTTAACTTAAGGAGGTATACACATGAATATTAAACCTTTAGCAGACAGAGTAGTTATTAAGATGCTGGAAAGTGAAGAAACTACAAAAAGCGGTATCGTATTACCGGGAACAGCCAAGGAAAAACCACAGATGGCTGAGGTTGTAGCTGTAGGACCTGGTGGTGTAGTAGACGGTAAGGAAATTAAAATGGAATTAGCAGTTGGTGATCAAGTTATTATCAGCAAATATGCAGGAACAGAAGTGAAGATTGATGGTCAGGAATATACGATTTTGAGACAAAGTGATGTTCTTGCAAAAGTACAATAATTAATTTGACATTTGTTTACATTAAAAATTGAGGGAGGGTATTACATATGGCAAAGGATATTTTATTTGGTGAAGAAGCCAGACGCGCACTGGAAAGAGGCGTTAACCAATTAGCAGATACAGTAAAAATTACGTTAGGACCAAAAGGAAGAAACGTAGTTCTTGATAAGAAATTCGGTTCCCCGCTTATTACAAATGATGGTGTTACTATCGCGAAGGAAATCGAATTAGAAGATGCATTTGAAAATATGGGTGCACAGCTAGTTAAAGAAGTTGCGACTAAGACAAATGACGTTGCAGGTGATGGTACTACTACTGCAACCCTGTTAGCACAAGCTCTTGTCAGAGAAGGATTAAAGAACGTAGCTGCCGGTGCTAACCCTATGATTGTTAAAAAAGGCATTGCAAAAGCAGTGGATGTTGCTGTTGATACTATTAAGGCTAATAGTGCGAAAGTAAAAGGGAAAGAAGATATTGCAAGAGTTGGAGCTATCTCTGCCGGGGATGAAAATATCGGAAACCTGATTGCTGAAGCAATGGAGAAAGTTACAAATGACGGCGTAATTACTGTTGAAGAATCAAAGACTGCTGAAACTTCTTCTGAAGTTGTAGAAGGTATGCAGTTTGATAGAGGATATATTTCTCCATATATGGCTACCGATACAGAAAAGATGGAAGCTGTATTAGATGAACCATATCTTCTGATTACCGATAAGAAGATTAGCAATATTCAAGACATTCTTCCGATTCTTGAACAAATCGTTCAACAAGGCAAGAAACTTGTGATTATTGCTGAAGATGTTGAAGGTGAAGCTCTTCCTACATTGGTACTGAACAAGTTGAGAGGAACTTTCACTTGTGTTGCTGTTAAAGCACCTGGATTTGGTGACAGGAGAAAAGCTATGTTGGGAGATATTGCTACCCTAACTGGTGGTGAAGTAATCTCTGAGGAATTGGGATTAGAACTTAAAGAAACAACTATTGCTCAGCTTGGTAGAGCAGCACAGGTTAGAGTGCAAAAAGAAAACACTATTATTGTTGATGGAGCAGGTGCGCCGGAAGAAATTAAAAGCAGAATTGGACAAATTAAAGCTCAAATTGAAGAAACTACTTCAGATTTTGATAGAGAAAAATTGCAGGAAAGACTTGCTAAGTTATCCGGCGGCGTAGCTGTGCTTAAAGTTGGTGCTGCTACCGAAACAGAAATGAAGGAAAAGAAATTAAGAATAGAAGATGCTCTAGCAGCTACAAGAGCTGCTGTTGAAGAAGGTATTGTAGCAGGCGGTGGTACTGCGTACATTAATGCTTTAGCAGCTGTTGAAAAGCTTCTTGATACCGTAGAAGGCGATGAGAAGACCGGTATTAAGATCGTATTGAAGGCGCTTGAAGAACCGGTAAGACAAATCGCTGCTAACGCAGGATTAGAAGGTTCGGTAATTGTAGAAAAGATTAAGAATAGCGAAGCCGGAATAGGATTCAATGCTCTTACTGAAAAGTATGTAGATATGGTTAATGCTGGTATTGTTGATCCAACCAAGGTTACACGTTCTGCATTACAAAATGCTGCAAGTGTGGCAGCTATGATTCTTACTACTGAAAGCCTTGTAGCCGATAAGCCTGAAAAAGAGTCTCCAATGCCTGCAGGCGGCGGAATGCCGGGCGGTATGGGTGGAATGTATTAAAAAGAAGGGTAGGAAGCAGGGAGTGGTTGATAACGCTCACCTATAAATACTACCGTTCATATAAGAAAGATCCTCATAAGTTCAAGATGAGGGTCTTTTTTTATTTTTTATCTGCTTGCGGAACGGTTATGAACCATTCCATATGGGTAATGATACACAATTATGGCGTAAAATATAAAGAATGCAACGCAATGTACCGCAATCTTGCATTGGTTGTATCGGTTGTCATCGGTTGTCATCCTGAACGTAGTGAAGGATCTTATGTTTCAAAACGCAAAGATTCTTCGCTGCGCTCAGAATGACAGGTACCCTCCACACACCATAGATTTTGGTGTCGTAGGGACGTATGGCAATACGTCCGTTAAACTGTATTTCCTATTTTCGGCCGTATATCCATACGGCCCTACACATGATATATGCATCATTTTAAAATCTTTAGATCCTTCGCTGGCGCTCAGGATGACAAAAAAATGTAGGGGCGAGCTTTGCTCGCCCGATCTGTCAATTATGTTGGTTACCTCGCAGACGACCACTGGTCGCCCCTACACCTCAAACCGTCCCCTTGGTTTATATGTGTCACATTATTTTACTAATACATCAAATATTACAAATATATTTACAAATGAAAAAGAGAACAAAAATATGCTATACTTATAATAAAAAGGGTATTGGATTAGAGTGGGGTTGATATGTATGAAGAGATTAATTATTATCTTGTTAATGGTTGCGGCGTTAATTTCGATAACTATAGCTTATTATCTGTTGCCCAATTATACGATTATTTCTCCGTTTGTCTCCAATCAGTGGCAGTTATTGGTTGAGGGCGAGCTTGTGACGGATAAAGAAGCTCCTGTGCTCGAGAATGGAGAAATATTGATTTCTCTCCCGGTTGTTAAAAGTTATTTTGATTCTAAGGTATATTGGGATAGCAAAAGTCAGAAAGTAATCTTTACAACATCAGACAAAGTAATAAAGATGAAAACAGATAATCTTACTGCAATGATTAATTCCCGACCGGTAGACTTAAATATTCCGGCAAGGCTTATTAAAGATGTTCCTTATGTTCCTATCCAATTTTTAAGTGACCTGTTTGGAGTGGAAGTGAAATGGATAGAGACTAATAAAGTGGTGATAGTAGACTATAAGGGCAGTTCTAAGCAGATAGCAGAAGTGATTGAAGAGGATGCAAAGATTCGCAAGAATCCTACTATTAAGGCCCCTGTTCTTGTCAATGAATTGAAGATAGGGCAGACGATGAGGGCATTTGAGGAATATGGGGATAAATGGTGCAAGGTTAGAACAGACGATGGAATATTAGGTTATATAGAGAAAAGGTTCGTGAAGGTTTATCAAGAGCCTGATAAATTGGTGGGAAAGCAGCCGGAGTATTCAACAATATGGAACCCTGAACAAGGTAAAATCAATCTGGTATGGGAACATATTCAGCAGAAAACGCCGGACATGTCAAAAACAAGCAAGATAAAAGGCTTGGATGTGATATCACCTACTTGGTTTGATATAGTGGACAAGCAGGGAACGATAGCTAATAAAGCAGATGCAAAATATATCGAGTGGGCACACGAAAATGGATATAAGATTTGGGGATTGGTAACAAATAACTTTGATCCTGAGCTCACAAGTATCATTTTAAATAACTCTGAAGTAAGGGAAAAAATCATACAGCAGCTTTTGGTTTATGCTAAACTGTATAAGTTGGATGGGATCAATATTGATTTTGAAAATATATATTTAAGAGATAAGGATATGCTTACACAGTTTGTACGTGAACTCGTTCCTCTGTTAAAAGAGCAGGGGTTGGTTGTATCTATGGACGTCACGGTTAAGTCAACCAGTGAAAATTGGTCCATGTGTTACGATAGAAAGGCACTGGCACAAGTGTTGGATTATGTAGCTGTGATGACCTATGACCAGCATTGGGCCACCAGCCCTACGGCTGGATCAGTCGCACAATTATCGTGGGTGGAACAAGGAATAAAAAAATTATTTGATGAAATTCCTCCGCAAAAAATGTTACTTGGGCTGCCATTCTACACAAGAGAATGGAAAGAGGAAGTCGTTGACGGAAAGAAAGAGACTTCTTCACGGGCGATATCTATGGATGCAGCGCAGCAGATTATTAAGGATAAAAAAGTTGATGTTGTTTGGGATGAAAAAAGCGGACAATATTATGCAGAATATAAGGATGGACAGGTTGTATATAAAATATGGGTTGAGGATGCAAAATCTATCAATCTAAAAACCTCATTAGTGCACAAATATAATCTTGCAGGAGCAGCCTCTTGGAGGCGTGGGTTCGAAAGTGAAGATATATGGGCGGTATTGAATGAGAACTTAAAAGAGAAACAAGATTATACCCAGTGGGCAAAAGTGAACGGATATGAGGATAAAGTCTTTGAATAATTATTAATTATGAATATGATGCTTTGGAACTATAACAATAGGCTTATAATATACCGATAATAAAATTGGAAGCTAATTATATAACGAGGCTAAAAGATGTCACCCTACTTCTGTAGGTGGCAGGAATATCCCTCGCCTCGTTGAGATAGTGTGTTGTAATTGCTTGCGCAATTACTTTCGTTATTATAAGAGAGGTTGTGATTAAGAGTGAGTTTGCTTGATAAATTCATAAGAAAAAAGACTATAAATTTTGACAAAAATATATTGAGAAAAAATGACATCTCGCTCTTAATTGTTGATGAACGATGGAACTCGCTTTTTAAAAAAGAAGAGAAGACTAAAAGTATCATTGAACTTGAGAACAAGTTAAGAGAACTTTTAAAAGAACAGTCTCGATTGATGAGTGAGAGCAAAGAGATTGCTCATTCAAAAAAGCAGCCGGTAGAAAAAATAATGAAGTTAACAGAAGAAGCATATGACAAGAAAAACCCAACAGCATTGAAGGAAATGCAGGATTGTCAAAAAGAAATAAACCGTATCAATGAACGATTAATAGTTATCGAGCAGGAATTGGATAACATACCTGATAGGGTGAAGAAGGTGAACCTGCAATTATTGGAGGAGACCGTCAAGACAGTATATATCAAGATTAGAATGGGTCAAAAGAGAGTAAAGCAACTAGAGGATGAGATAGAAGAGATGAAAACTAGATTAAGAGAGGCAATAAGTGAAAAGGAAGAACTAAGTGAGTTGGCAGCGGATGCATATTCCTATTTTCATGACTTGCTTGGCGGGGAAGAGTTGGAAAGGTTGGATAAGGAGTTTTTATCATAATAAAGGAGTGACATGGGAATTGATTATCGGAACAGGTATAGATATTGTCGAAACTGAAAGGATTTCCCGGGCAATAATCCGTAGTAATCACTTTGTTAATAGATTTTTTTCGACAAATGAACAACTATATTTCCAAGAAAGAAATAACCGATATGAGGTAATTGCAGGGAATTTCGCTGCAAAAGAAGCATTTTCTAAGGCTCTAGGGACTGGAATCAGAAATTTTGCATTAAAAGATATAGAAGTTCTAAGAGATTCGTTAGGTAAACCCTACATGAACTTATATAATGAAGCACAGCACATAGTAGAGAAGATAGGTGCAACTCGGATTCATATATCAATATCGCATTGCAAGAATTATGCTGTTGCTCATGTTATATTGGAAAGGGAGTGAGTGCATGAAAGTAGCAAGTTGCAGCCAAATTCAAAGTATTGACAACGATACTATTGAGAAAATTGGTATTTCAGGTGCGGTTTTAATGGAGAATGCTGCTCTGAAGATAGTAGAAGAAATAAAAAAAACAATGGGAGAAGTTAGCTTTAAGAGTGTAGTTGTATTTTGTGGGAAAGGAAATAATGGTGGAGATGGTTTTGCAATAGCCAGGCATCTGTTTAATTTAGGTGCTAATGTCTTGGTCGTGCTTATGGCTGAAGTAAAGGATATAAAAGGAGAAGCGTTAGCAAACTTGCAGATTATTCAGAAGCTGGGCTTAAAAATAGTACAAGCTGCAAATGGACAACATTTGGAGGAAATTGCTGCAACCTTGTATTTATGTGATTTGGTTGTAGATGCAATTTTTGGAACAGGGATAAAAGGTAATATATCAGACGCTGTTGCAGACGTTATCAGTCTAATCAATCATTCAGGGCGATATGTTATTTCAGTGGATATTCCCAGTGGTATTCATGGAGATACAGGGCAGGTGTGTGGGATTTGTGTAAATGCTGACAAAACTGTTACTTTTACTCTACCTAAGATAGGCTTGTTAAGTTATCCTGCTGCAGATTATGTAGGGAATCTTGTCATTGCAGATATATCGATACCTAAAAGCATCGTTAATGAGCAAAATATCAATGTAAATATTATAGAAGAAGAGTATATTAAAGGACTAATTCCAAAACGAGTAGCTAACTCAAACAAAGGGAATTATGGGAGAATATTGATTGTTGCGGGTTCTACCGGTATGACTGGGGCGGCAGCTTTATCAGGATTGGCAGCCGTTAGGGCTGGTTCAGGCTTGGTTACCGTTGCAATACCGAAAAGCTTGAATGCAATTATGGAAATGAAGCTGACGGAAGTGATGACACTTCCGTTAAAAGATGATGATAGAGGTGTGCTAGCCAGTGGTAGTGCTGATGATATCCTCTCTAAGATGACGAAAACAGATGTACTTCTTTATGGACCGGGCTTATCTGTTAGTGATAGTATTCAAGGGATACTTGAGACCATCTTAAAGCAAAGCGATATTCCGGTTGTCATTGATGCTGATGGTATAAATGCACTTTCTGCGAATATAAATGTATTAAAAGAGTGTAAATGCCCTATCATACTTACACCGCACCCGGGAGAGATGTCCCGAATGACAGGAATAGGGATACAGGATATTCAGACCAGAAGAATTGAGATTGCACGAAGCTTTGCTGAGAGTTGGAACGTCACAGTAGTGTTAAAAGGAGCAAGAACGGTTATTGCACACCCCGATGGAGAAGTATTTATCAACCGTACGGGAAATTCAGGAATGGCAACAGGGGGGACTGGAGATGTCCTGGCTGGTGTTATTGCTTCTCTTATGGGACAGGGATTAAGCGTACGCCATGCAGCAGAAATAGGGGTCTATATTCATGGAGTTGCGGGTGATATTCAGTGTGAAATCAGAGGAGAATACGGAATGATCGCATCTGACTTGGTGGATAGCCTACCTGCTGCTATATGTCAGCTATCCAAAGGGTAAGCAGGATATCATGTAGTGATATTAAGTCTTATAATAATATTTTGATCGGAGGTAACCTATTGAGACAGTGTAAGTATATTATTTTAATGCTTACACTAATGATAATCCTGTGTTCATGTGGCAAAAAGAATGAGAACACAGATGTGTATACGCAGATTTATGAGAAATATAAGGATATTCAAAGCTACCAATGTGAAATGCTTATGAATATTTCCAGCAATAAGACTGTAAGACAATATAGATTAAAACAATTTTATAAAGCTCCGGATTATTATAAAATTGAATTATTAGAGCCGGAAGAAGTAAAGGGATTAGTAACAGTATATGTAAATGGGAATGTTACCACAATGCACCCAGAGATAAATGGAAAATTTACGCTTTTAAACTTTAATCCTGTTGACGAATCGTATATTTTTCTTCCTGACTTTTTTGAAGCATACTATAAATCAGAAAAAACCTCTGTAGCTGTATCAAAGGAGAAAGAAAGCAAGTCTATCTTATTAAAAGCAGATTTGCCCAGCAGCAGCATTTATAGGTTCAGCCAGAGTATGTGGATCGATAGTCAGTCTCTATTGCCAGAGAAGATGGAGATTTATGATATAAAAAATAAGCCTGTTATTTCAGTCCGATTTACTGAGATGGAATTAGATATACAGCTTGAGGATGATATATTCCAAGTAGACTAGTTGGGGGTTTACTCATGATAAATTTTTTAAGAAGGACCTGGGCAGAAATTAATTTAGATCATGTTGCTCATAATATTAAAGAGATTAGAAGAATCACGTCAAAGGATTCCTTGATTATGGCTGTAACAAAAGCAGATGCTTACGGGCATGGTTTCTTAGAAGTATCAAAAACTCTGTTAGCTAACGGAGCGGACCGATTGGCGGTAGCTTTACTTGATGAAGCAAGACAACTTCGGGTGAATGGAATCACTGCTCCAATCATGATTTTAGGTCATACGCCGGAACAGTGGTCTCATGAAATAATTGAGATGGACATCATCCAAACGGTTTTTAATTATCCATCGGCTCAGGCTATTTCTCAAGCTGCTTTAGCTAAGAAAAAAATTGCAGACATTCATATTAAACTTGATACAGGGATGACTCGCATCGGATTTGATTGTAGTCAGGATAGCCTGGATATGATTTTGAACATATCTAAGCTTCCGGGAATTAATATTGAAGGAATATTTACTCACTTCGCTTCAGCAGATGAAAAAGAAGATCAATATACAAGATTGCAATATAAGAGGTTTGCCTCGATGTGTAATAAGCTTGAGGAATGCGGTGTGCATATTCCTGTAAAGCATGTATGCAATAGTGCAGGTATTATACAGTTTCCGGAAATGCATTTGGATATGGTTAGGCCGGGCATCATACTTTATGGTCTTTATCCCTCAGAGGAGATAGACAAAGAAAAAGTACTTCTAAAACCGGTAATGGAATTAAAATCAGTGATTACACATATGAAAGAAATAGAATCCGGTATTCCGGTGAGTTACGGACGGATATTTAAAACCTCTCAGAGGACAAAGATAGCTACTGTGCCTGTAGGTTATGCCGATGGGTTTTCAAGAATACTTTCAGAAACAGCAATGATGATTGTCGGTGACAGTATTGTTCCGGTGATAGGAAGAATATGCATGGATCAGTGTATGATTGATGTTACGGATGTAAAGAATATTAGTATTGATGATGAAGTTGTAATATTTGGCAGGAAGAATGGAATGGAGATATCAATCGAAGAGATTGCAAAAAAACTAGGAACAATAAGTTATGAGGTTGTGTGTATGGTAGGAAAAAGAGTGCCTCGAGTTTATATAAAAAACGGAGAAATAGTGAATATACTTAATTATTTAGGAGTGAGGAGTGAGGAGTGAGGAGATAATAGTACTGATGGAATTACTGTATATATTCTCCCCACTCCCCACTATTCACTCTCCACTGATATTTATTATTGACTTGTCTTATATAAGAAGTATATAATAATGTATATATGTCTATATATACGTTGGAGATTATTCTTTTGCAAATAATCTTATTAAAATGAAAGCAGTTAGCAATTATTCATTGTTAATTATTATTGCTTTTCCCTAAGAAATTTGAGAACGGGGGTTTGGTTATTTTGTCACACCTTAAAAAGATATTAATAAGCTTGCCTGACAGTCTTCTACAAGAAGTGGATTCTATTGTAACGGTAGAAAAGATCAATCGCAGTGAGCTTGTTAGAGAAGCTATGAAATTATATATCCGGGAAAGAAGAAGGATTGAAATGAGGGATAAAATGAAAAGAGGCTATCAAGAGATGGCTGATATCAACCTTAAGTTAGCTGAAATGTGCTTTGATGCAGATAGTGAGCTGCAGTTGAATTATGAGGAAAAACTAGCGGAGTGTGAATAAAGTGGTTGTTAAAAGAGGAGATATTTATTACGCTGACTTAAGCCCTGTAATTGGCTCTGAGCAGGGGGGGATACGACCCGTATTGATTGTGCAGAATGATGTAGGCAATAAGTATAGTCCTACAGTAATAGCTGCTGCCATTACTTCTCAAATTAATAAAGCTAAGTTGCCTACACATATTGAGATAAATGCACAGGAATATGGGTTGTCGAAAGATTCTGTCGTTCTTCTGGAGCAGATTCGAACCATAGACAAGAAGAGACTTAAAGAGAAAATAGGACGCTTAGATGATGACTTGATGGAAAAAGTAAATGATGCGTTGGGTATAAGTTTTGGACTAATGGAATTGTAAGTAAAGAAAGATAATTCAGGGGAACAGCCTTTAGGCGTGTGAGGAGGATATACAAATGATTAAAATATTAAAAAAGATAGATAAAATATTTTTATTTGCTATTATTATTGTTTTTATGATAACAGGATTTCAGATTGTATATGGGATGGTTGCAGAGCCTGGTTCTCAAGAAGATCCTATTATTACTCAAAGCTTCCTAGAACAAATTGTGGTACCTCAAATACAAGAAGGTTTCAATGAAAAGATTGCAGCTTTAGCTCAAAAAGTTGAACAAATAGAACAGAAGAACACTCAATCCGGAACAGGAGATACATTTACAGTAGTAAGTGTAAAGCATGGTCAAAAATTCATTGGTGCCGCAGGTACAGAAGTGATTTTGCGTATGGGTAAGGCGACAATTATCGCTACGGAAAAGGGAGGCCTTGCAGATGTTACTCAAGGAATTGACCTTGCAAATAATGCAGCTATGCCTGCAAATCATCTTTTGATTATTCCGCTGGATGATGGCAGAGGATTTGCTGCACAAGCAGACATATTGGTAATGGCAAAAGGAACCTATACAATTCAATAATACATACATATTAAATCAAAAATTAAAGAGCCTGTAATGGCTCTTTTTTAATCATAAGATAAAATATTAAAAAAATTTGAAATAAAGAAGGATTTTTATAATTAATGTAGAATATATTATTTATAAAGATGTTCACGCAACTCATAATTCTATAAATATAATTATGTTGGAAGGATATGTTTGATGATTACATTGGAAAAACTTGCAAAGGTGACAGGTGTTTCTAGAGCTACAATAGATAGAGTGATTCATAACCGCCCTAGTGTTAAAGAAAAGACCCGTAAAAAGGTTCTTAAGGCAATAGAAGAGATTGGATATACGCCTAATAGCATAGGAAAAGCATTGGCATTACAGAAGAAGCTCAACTTTGGCATTATAATTTCAGCAGATTTGATGCCTGAGGACAATACATTATTTTCTTATATACTGGAAGGAATGCAGTTGTGTATGAAACGGCTGGAAAATACAGGTGTAAATTTTATCATAGAACGTATGAACACAGGCTCAGAAACGGAACAAATAGAAGCAATATACCATTTGATAGAACTTGGTGTTACAGGGATAGCACTATCCCCTGAGGGAAAGGGTGAAGAAATACTGAGGGCCCTTGCATATGCACGGGAAAAGGGAATAGTTGTAGTATGTTACTATAATGATATAAAGGGAGAAAATTATGACTATTTCGTAGGTTCTGATAGTATAAGAGAAGGGAAAGTTTCTGCTGAACTCCTTGAGAAATTTATAGATTCTTCGGCAAAAGTTGCTATTTTTTCAGGACTTTTAAAAAATAACGTTCACCAAACAAGAATGAATAGTGCTGTTGAAAAAATTAAGGCTGATTATTCACACATAGATGTTGTACAAACTATAACAGGTAGCTATACTGAAAATATTGCTTACAACTTATGTATTGAAATTATAGAGAAATATCCGGATTTAAAGGGAATCATAGCTAGCTGTGGTGGTATATCCGGTATTATGACAGCTTTAAAAGAAAAAAACAAACTTGATAAAATTAAAATAATATTTTTTGATTTCACCCGAAAGGCTCAATATTACTTAAAAGAAGGTACCATTGATGCGTTAATAGGAGTTGACTTAACCAGATTAGGATATAACACCATAAAAGCATTATATGAAAAAGTATTATATGGTTATATTGATGACATGGAATTATTCGAACCAATGCTAATCAAAACTAAGGAATGTCTATAAGTAAAAAAGTTTTAAAATTAAGAAGGACTTTTTTTATTGGTGTAGAATATAATATTACAAGAAAATGTTCACGCAACTCATAAATTAATAAATCTTAGTTTCTGATTCTTGGTTGGTTTAGGCAGTTATGTCTAAGCTTCAATTTAGCTCATCTAATTTAATTGTATATTGCTTGGATAATAGCAATGAGCTGAGCATAGTAAAGTTAGCTAAAGAGATGAAGTATTATAAAAAAGGGCAGGATATTTTTAGTAGTCTAGGAATAGTTTTTACATTTGATATAGAAAGTAATATATTACACAAAAATGTGCACGTAACTCAAAAATATACAGGTGTTTTAAGTTCTCAAAAAAGATGACCCTGAAATTCCCCAAAGGTTGAAGATTTAAAAAAAGAATAATCTGATTCAATGAAAGCAAATATTTTTCTTTTCTAAGAATTACATTTTTTAAAAATGAATGATGGAAATACAAAGGATGTTTGCTTTCATTAAATAAAATAAGCTGAAACTAAGTAAGTTAGGCTTATAAGGATACCCACACATATGTGGAATAGTGGACAAGAAGGGAGGATATTTAATAGTTTCAGCTTCAAAAATAAGAAAGCTAAATTTTATGAGGAGGTTCTAGAAATGACAAAAAAAAGGTTAATCGTGTTAATGTCCTTAGTGTTATCAATGGTTTTAATCCTGAGTGCTTGTGGTAGTTCGAATCAAGCAGGACAAGAGCCTAAAACGCCTAATGAGAATGTAAAAACCGGTGAAAAGGTAGAAACTGATGAAAAGGTAGTTAAATTCAAGTTTGTTTCAAGCAAACAAGATGAAATGTTAACAGAAGCACTAAAGTTTATGGCTAAGTCTATGGAAGAGAAATCAGGCGGAACATTACAGCCTGAGACATATTTAGAAGGCCAGATTGGAAATAATGATGAAGATCTTGCATCGGGACTCATAGAAAAAAATTACGAATTACTTATTAACGGTGACTGGTTTGCATCATGGCATTCTCCTGAATGGGTAAATCTGTTAAATGTAGGCTTTGTCTTAAGAGATGCCGACCATTTATACAAGTTTTGGAATAGTGATATTGGACAAATGTTAAATGAAAAAACCTTGAAGGAATATGATGTTAAAGCCTATACCAAGACAATTGGTCTTAGAGGCGCAAGGTATCTTACAGCCAATAAGCCTATCAAGCATGTGGATGATATGAAAGGGCTGAAGATGAGAACACCTAATAACGCAGGTGTTGTTGCATCTTGGAATGCAACCGGATCAAATGTTACACCTGTTCCGTGGGGAGAACTCTATGGAGCCCTGCAGTCAGGCATAGTAGATGCTCAGGAAAATCCGGCAGCAAATATTGATTCGGGCGGATTGTACCAAGTGCAAAAGTATTTGATGCAGACCGGACACCAATACATTGCTTTTATTGCTCATATGGATAACACATGGTTTGAATCCTTGTCGGAAAAGCAGCAAAAAGCTATTACTGATTCGATTGACGAAGGGTTTGCTATCTATAATAAAAAAGTAGTAGAAGATGAAGGAAAACTATTTGAGAAGTTTAAGGAAAAAGGCATGACCATTATTCCTAAAGAAGAAATTGATATCGAATCCTTTAAGCAAAAAATTACACCTGTTGTATTAGAGGAATTGAAAGACAAATTACCGGAAGGCGGATATGATAAGTTACAGACTATAAAGTAATTGAATGAAACGGGGGTAGCCTCGGTTAGAAATCTTTAGTCGAGGTTACCCTTATTATTGACTAATGACTATAATATATTTTGATATTTATGAAAGGATTGTGCTATGAAATTATTTAAGTATGCAGAAATGTTTGCAAAAGTAATTAGTATGATTTTATTATCGGTATTAGTAATAATTACTTTTGCACAAATAGTATCGAGATTTGTTTTCGGGATATCCTTTTCCATTATTGAAGAATTGTCGATGGTTTTAATTGCATGGTGCGCGTTTATGTCTGCTGCTTATGCGGTTAAAAAGAAGGCACATGTCTCTATAGATTATTTTGTACTCAAGCTGCCTTTAGCTGTTCAAAAAACTGTTGCCATTATAATTGATATAACTTTATTTTTTTCAATTGGATATATTTTAAAGTTTGCCTATGAATATACAATAAGACGTATGAAAACCCCAATGCCTCTGATGGGTATTCCCAATGGCATAATACCTCTTGCGTTTGTTATAGCAATGTTTCTTATTTGTATTTTTCTATTGGAAGATGTCATGCAAAGGCTCAAGGACTTTAAAGGAAGTATTGAAGGTTAACAAAAAAGGTAGCATTATACTTTTTAAAGATAAATATTTTATAAGGTAAAGGAGTATTGATTATGAATGGAGTATTTATACTAATCTTATTTCTGGCTCTAATTGTTATTAATGTACCCATAGCATTTTCTATGATGTTAACAGGATTTATATATGTTTTAACCACTGGCAACGTTCCGGTATCTTTTGTTCCTCAGGCCATTGTAAACGGCTCTTCCTCCTATACCGTTCTTGCCATTCCTTTCTTTATGTTGGTAGGAGAATTGATGAACAGCAGTGGAATTACCACGCGGTTGTTTAACTTTGCAAATTGTCTTGTCGGACATATTACAGGCGGATTAGGACATGTAAATGTCTTGGCCAGTATACTTTTTGCAGGGATGTCAGGTTCGGCGGCAGCCGATGCCGCAGGGCTTGGAAATGTAGAAATTAAGGCAATGAAAGAACAAGGGTTTGATGCGGATTTTGCGGTAGGAGTCACGGCAGCTTCATCTACCATAGGCCCGATTATTCCACCCAGCAGTCCCATGGTTCTATTCGGCATAACAGGTTTTGTATCTATAGGTGCTTTGTTTTTGGGAGGCTTAGTAGCAGGAATTATGATGGCTGTGTTCATGATGGTAACAGTATATATCCTCGCTAAGAAAAGAAATTACCCAAAAAGACCGCGTGCCTCTGTGAAAGAGATGTGGCGTAGTTTTATAGCAGCCGCTCCATCTTTACTAACCCCAATTATTATTGTTGGCGGTATTTTAAGCGGTATTTTTACTCCAACAGAAGCAGCAGCAGCTTCAGTTGTTTATGCATTGTTTTTGGGTGTATTTGTAAATAGGGAACTTAATCTGAAAAATATTTTCAAGGTATTGGACAAAACCGTAGAAAACATTGGGATGTGCTTATTTCTAGCCGGTACGGGGAATTTGTTCGGATGGATGCTGGGTTTAGAAAAAGTTGCGGAAAATGCAGCGAATGCATTATTCTCTATTTCACCTAATCCCATGATTATATTACTAATTATCAACATATTCCTTTTGTTTGTAGGTACTTTCATGGAGACAAATGCCAGCATTTTTATTTTGGTTCCCGTATTAATGCCGATTATTAAAGAACTCGGAATGCATCCTGTGCAGTTTGGTGTAGTAATGGTACTGGCGTTGATGATTGGATTATTAACACCGCCCACAGCCATATGTTTATCTATAACATCAAAGCTGGGAGGGATATCTTATGATAGGGCTTTTAAAGCGACAACTCCTTATTACATCGGATTATTGGTCACTCTGGCGCTTCTGAATATTTTCCCTGAACTGACGCTGTTTATACCTAGACTGTTTCTTGGAAAGGCATTTTAATAAAACACATAAGATTTAATGAAGATTTTATATATAAAGCAATATGAGGTTATATAAGCTATAAAAGGGGTTGAAAAACATCATGAAATTACAAGGGAAAACTGCATTAGTTACCGGAGCGGTGGGAGGACTTGGAGAAGATATCATCATGACTTTTGTACGGGAAGGTGCTAAGGTCGGAATAAACTATATGTTAGATGAAGATAAGACTAGAGCGGAAGCAATGGTGAAGAAAATCAAGGATAATGGAGGAGAAGCCGTTGCCCTTCAGGCAGACATTACTAACCCTGAGGAAGTAAAGAGGATGCTTGATAGGTTTGTAGATATGTTTGGGAAAGTTGATGTTCTTGTGAATAACGCGGGTATATCTGCCAGAGCCAATTGTGTAGATATGGAGCTTGAATTATGGAAAAAAATAATAAATGTTAATCTGACAGGTGTGTTTATTGTTACAAAGGAAGTCCTTAAGCATATGCTGAAGAAAAATAGCGGACGAATCATCAATATTGCCTCCCAGCGAGGTCAGAAAGGAAGCCCGCAAGTTACTGCATATTCTGCATCAAAAGGTGGAGTAATCGCATTCACAAGGGCACTTGCAGTTGAACTGGGGGCTCTTGGAATGAAGACAAATATACTTGTAAATTGTGTAGCGCCAGGTCCAATTGACTGTGGTTTGAATAAAAACATGTCTCCGGAGAGAAGAGAGCAACAGAGAAAAGATCTTCCACTTGGACGTTTTGGTCTTGCAAATGAGGTTTCGTCGGCTGTCTTGTTTCTTGCATGTGACGACAGCAGCCTTTTCATTGGTCAAACGCTTTCGCCAAACAGCGGAGATACCATGCTTTAATATTCGACAGTTATCTTTGATATCAGTAGCATTATTTAAACGGTATATTTTAAGAAAGTTTGTATTTGTCAACTTTACATTAAAGGCAGGGTTGCAAAGGGCACGAGAATATCTCGCTTAGTAGAATAAAAAAATGTTCGCATAACTCAAAGTATGAATAACTATAAGGTTTTTTTAAATGAATAAATAAGTCTTTAGAAAATAAATCATTAGATTATGAAGAGGTGTAGATATTGAATCAAGTAATGGATCTTATAATAAAAAATGGACAAATTGTAGATGAAAAAGATAATATTTTGATTAAATCGATTGGGATAAAAAACGGTAAAATTTGTGGTCTTTATGAGCCTACTGAAGAAATAATGGGAGAGAATGTTATTGATGCCTCATCACTAACTATTTTGCCTGGATCTATAGATTCGCACGTTCACTTTAAGGAACCTGCTAAAGAACCGGATAAAACTGAGAATTTTTATACCGGAACAAAAGCAGCTGCGTCGGGTGGAATTACCTCTGTAATGGAAATGCCTAATTCTTTTCCTTGCACCTATAATAGGGAGCTTTTAAAAAAGAGGCAAGAAGTTTTGAAAAATCGAGCTTTCATTGACTATGGTCTTTATGGAGCTACCGGGCGTGGACAATTTCATGAAATTGAAGACTTGGCGAAGGAAGGGATTGTATCATTCAAGTCATTTATGCATGGTGCCCCTGAAGGTCTTGAAGCGGATTTTGAAGGATATACGATGATTTCTGAATCGGATCTATTTCAAGGATTTGAAAAAATAAAGAAAACTGGGAAACCAGTAGCTTTGCATGGGGAAGATAATGACTTATTAAACTATATGGTAAGCAAGATAAAAAAGGAGCGTAGTGAAAATCGCTATCAAGACCATATTGATACGAGAACTGTTCTTGTTGAAATCACTGCAATCCATAAGGCAATTTTATTTTCGAAGTGGTTTGATGTACCTATCATTTGTTGTCATGTTTCTTCACCTGAAGCACTTGAAATTATTAAAAAAGCAAAAAAGGAAGGAGTGAAGGTTTATGCAGAAACTTGTCCACATTACTTGATTTTTGATGAAGAGTTGATTCGTATCCATGGGCCCTTTGCAAAATGCAATCCTCCTATAAGGGATCGAGAGAGTGTCGAAAGAATGTGGGCGTATGTAGAAGACGGAACAGTAGACATTATTTCAAGTGATCATTCACCACATTCGGAAGAACGAAAAATGGTTGATGATATTTTAAATGCTCCCGGTGGATTTCCCGGAACGGAATTGTTACTGCCTTTGATGTTAGATCAAGTTAATAAGAAAAAGCTAACATTGCATAGACTTATTGAAATGATTTCAATAACTCCAGCAAAAATTTTCAGTATTTATCCACAAAAAGGATCTTTAAGGGTTGGAACGGATGCAGATTTAACAATTGTTGATTTGAATACAGAAAAAACAGTGAAAATAGAAAATCTTTTATCTTCTACTGCAAGTTCCGGAAAAATATATGATGGTCTTACTTTAAAAGGATGGCCGGAATATACAATTGTGCGTGGACAAATAGTTGCACAAAAAGGAATAGTAGATGAAAAGTTTATGGGCAAAGGCCAATTGATAGAATTTTTAAAATAGTATTGGAAACATATAATTGTTATTATAATATGGAGGACTTATTATGAATGTTTTAATTACCGGTGGTACCGGTTTTGTTGGTATGAACATTGCAGAAAAACTACTATCAGAGGGGCATAATGTTGTTTTAGCAGCGCGGCATCCTTTGATTAAACAGATGGAGGAGGCTTTAAGCCGTTATCCTGGGAAATATGATTTTGCTAACCTTGATATCAATAATCAAGAACGTATTGGTGAAATTCTAGATAGTTATTCCATTGATTATGTAATTCATGCAGCAGTAATCACACCCGGTCCGGATCGTGAACGACAGCAGAGTGATATGGTTTTAAAAGTAAATTACATGGGAACAGTTGCACTTCTTGAAGAATTGAAGAAAAGAAAAATCAGTAAATTTATTTATTTGGGTTCTGCCTCAGTATATGGGGATGCTTTTTATACAAATGAATATTTATATGAAGATGAAAATAAGACATATCCGAGACCTAATGCACTTTATGGTATAAGTAAATGGGCTGCTGAAAAGACAATTGTACGGTATAAACAATTATTTGATATCAATGCTGTGGTTGCAAGGGTTGGAACTGTCTTCGGACCATGGGAACGGTATACCGGAGTGCGTGATACGCTAAGCCCGCCTTTTGCTGCAATTCGCTTAGCAGTTCTGGGAGAAAATGCAATATTGCCAAGAGAAGGATTTCGTGACTGGGTTTACAGCCGCGATATTGCTGATGCGTGCTTTGAACTGCTCCAAAAGGACTGCTCATATGACATCTATAATTTAAGTTCCGGGTACGTCTGGCCAATGGCGGATTGGTGCAATAAGTTAAAAGAATATTATCCTGATTTTTCATTCAAGATTGATTCTGAAGACAATAGTGATAACTCAATTCCTCTATATGTGAATCCTGACCGCTGCCCTATGAGTATAGAACGGCTTATTAACGATGTTGGATATACCCCTAAATATGACCTTGAGAAATCACTTGCCGATTATATTGGGTGGGTAAAACAAACAGGAGACTTTTGGGCTTATAAGTAGAATGTTAAGTTATCTAAAATATAAACAAAGATTGGTTCAGGTGCTTTATTTATCATAAACATATTTTAAAAATAATACTTCAGTTTTCAACTCCTTCCTCATATATATACTATAGAAGAGTTATAATGGGGAGGGATTTTTTTGCGCAAGAATATAAGTTACCATAGATTATTTATTATGATGCAGGAAGAAGACAAAGGATATGGGAAAAGCGGCAAGCCGACAGGGTACTTGAAGCTGGAGATAAAAGAGAATAAAGGAAAAGCATCGGTGCATATTCAGAATATTGGAGCAATAGGAGAGAATAAAGTATTGAAAGCGTATTTGCTTTCGAGTGCCCAACAGGAAGGTGGATTTTTGTCGTTGGGAACAATTAATCTTAAAGGTGATTATGGAGATGATACTTATGAATTTAGCAGAGATGAAGTAGCAAAGCTAGGCTTAGAGATGTCACTCTTAGATACTATTGTTGTTATATGTAAAGAAAGCCTTAATGAGAATGCTCTTGAAAGCTATCCTTTAGTAGGGTTTGAGAAACAAGAATGGAATTGGAAGAACGTATTGTTGAGCAAGCTGAGGCATAAAGAAAAAGAGAAAGGAGAGCTTGCTGCCCAAAGATTGAAGGAACAGCAAGTGACAGTACCTGCTGAGGTAATAAGGGAGGAAGCTGGTGATAATACTGAAGAAGCCGGCGTGGAACTAGGTGCAGGTGAAGAAGCTTTAGATTATTCAAATGTAAATACTGATTGGGAAAATGAGCAGAAATATATACAAGAGACTATGAATGCTTTTGAAAGAGGCTTTGGGACACAGCACAAAGAGAGTGCGACTCCTTCAGAAGATTCAAAAAATATAGATGCCCAGGTAGCTAGATATGCCATGGCGAAACAACCGTTTGTTAATGGTGATATCGGGTATAAATGGTGGAATATTAACGATTACACATTTATTCTTAATAATTCATATTCAAATTATAATACTTCATTTTCTTTATATAATCCATCTGTTATGCATCTTATACGCCGATATGGGTATTTTTTGTTTGGAGTAAAAGAAAAGAGCCAAGAAGATTCAGGCTCCCTTGCTTACGCAATACCTTCAAGATATGGTATTGAACCACATCCTTTCTTGAATTTACAAGCTTATGCGTATTGGATTCCTAAGAGGGGAGAACGACATACGATTGGTGCACTAGGTTATTGGGTAATATGTATGGATACCGCCACAGGTGAATTTCTGCCTTTTAAGGAATAGTAGTTTTATCAATAAATAAAGGTAAGTTATTTGAAAACTTTTTAATTTTATGATTTTGAAAGGAAAACGTTAAAATAATATAAGAAAGAAAGATATATTCGTTTATTTTTAAAATTTATTACTTTACTATTTTAGTGAACTAAAGTATAATAGTAAGTATATTATGTAAAGAAAAATAATGGAGGTATACATATGAAAAGATTTTTTGCGTTAACAGTATTGGTTATGATGGTAGCCGGCATACTATTAACAGGATGTTCAACGGGAGCATCCAGTACATCTGAAAAATTCATCGTAGGACTTGATGATGCATTTCCACCAATGGGCTTTAAGGATGAGAGCGGCAATATTATAGGCTTCGATGTTGATATGGCAAAGGAAGCCGGAAAAAGAATGGGTATGGAAGTTGAATTTAAAGCGATTGACTGGGACAGCAAGGTTCTTGAACTTGATGGAAAGAAGATTGATGCGATTTGGAATGGCTTGACTATTACAGAAGAGAGAGAGAAAGAAATATTATTCTCAGATCCTTATCTTGAAAATAGGCAGGTTATTATTGTGGCCGATGGCTCTGCAATAAAAGGAAAAGCAGATTTTAAAGATAAGCTAGTGGGTGCGCAATCCGGAAGCAGCAGCGTAGATGCTTTTCAAAAAGATGAAGATACTTTTAAGTCTATCAAAGAGCTTAAGCAGTATGGAGATAACACGCAGGCATTGATGGATTTGGAAACAGGCAGAATTGATGCTGTGGTTGTAGATGAAATAGTTGGAAGATATTATATTGCAAAGAAGCCAGGAAAATATATTGTTTTAGACGAACATTTTGGTTCTGAACAATATGGTGTTGGGTTAAGAAAAGATGACACTGATTTTCGTGATAAGCTGCAAAAAGCATTGAATGATATGAAAAAGGATGGCGCTTCTGCAGAAATCTCTAAAAAGTGGTTTGGTGAAGACGTAGTAAAATAATATCAATTTTTTTTACAAACAGGCTGCTGGTCTTTGACCAACAGCCTGTATTTGTATTATAATAGTGTTGCGTAGTTCAGATGAAATATTATTGAGCAGGAGAGAAACTTAAATGGATTATTTAATGAACATAACAATCCCTATTATTCAAGGTTCAGTGATGACATTGCAGTTGTTTTCTATCACAATTGTTCTTTCTATACCACTGGGCTTGTCTATTGCATTGGCTAGAATATCAAGGCTTAGATATTTAAGACAGCTTTCTGGTATCTATATCTGGTTGTGGAGAGGAACGCCGTTGTTACTGCAGCTGCTATTTGTTTATTACGGTCTGCCGTTTGTACCGATTATAGGTCCTTATTTCAAGTTTGACGCTTTCACGGCAGCTGTTGCTACTTTTACACTAAATTATGCCGCCTATTTTGCAGAAATATTCAGAGCAGGGATACAGTCTATCGACAGAGGTCAGTATGAAGCTTCAAAAGCGTTGGGGATGAGCCATTGGCAAACTATGAGAAGGATTATTTTGCCGCAGGTAACGAAGAGGGTATTGCCACCTGTCAGTAATGAGACAATCACCCTGATAAAGGATACTGCCCTAGTATATGCGATTGCATTGGTAGAAACATCTCGAGCAGCAAGAATTGCAGCTGTCAGAGACTTTACCACGTTGCCTTTTGTAGTAGCTGCGGTCGTTTACCTGGTAATGACGCTGCTGCTGACTATGGCTTTTAAAAGGCTAGAGAAGAGATATGCTATCTATGAATAGGAGATAAACCATATGAAAATGATTGAAGTTAAAAATATACACAAAAAATTTGGCAATCTTAAGGTTTTAAAAGGTATTTCAATGGAAATATATAAAGGAGAGGTCGTTGCAATCATCGGTCCTTCGGGCTCGGGTAAAAGTACATTGTTAAGATGCTTGAATCATTTAGAAATTATTGATAAGGGATCTATTGTTATTGAAGGCAAAGAAATGGCAGAGGATAAAGAAGATAAAAGTTATTATAAATCTGAGAAAGAAGTTAGAGAGATATGTCAGAAAGTCGGAATGGTATTTCAAAGCTTTAATCTTTTTCCACATAAAACGGTTCTGGAAAATATTATCGAGGCCCCTATAGTTGTAAATAAAGTTACAAAGGAACAAGCGATTCCAATCGCACAAGAGCTGTTAAAGAAGGTAGGTCTATTAGATAAACGTGATAATTATCCATCACAAATATCCGGCGGACAGAAGCAGCGGTCAGCAATTGCAAGAGCTTTAGCAATGAAACCCGATATCATGTTGTTTGATGAGCCTACCTCTGCATTAGATCCTGAATTGACGGGAGAAGTACTGAATACAATGAGAGAGCTTGCAGCTGAGCATATGACGATGCTGGTTGTAACCCATGAAATGAGTTTTGCCCGTGAGGTAGCAAGCAGGGTGATCTTTATGGATAATGGAGAGATTATTGAACAAGGTAATCCGGAAGATATTTTTTCGAGCCCCACACATCCTAGAACCAAAGCATTTTTAAATAAGTTGTCATGATTTTCGTGAATGTTTGATAGAGAAAAGGTTACGATATGAAATAAGAGCTTGGATTAATATCAAGCTTTTTTTATTTTTATTCATACAAAATAACTTAAGAAACGTATAAATTAATGAAATATAAACATCAAGATTGGAAGGTGGATATGCATGAAAAGTGTATACCATATATTTGCCTATTTTAAAAAAGCTTTTCATATTAACAGGGAGAACAAGGCGCTATATTGGCCTCAAATAGCACTTATTATAATCAAGTTGTTTATGATGGCTGGGATTGGTGTCGGACTTTACCTGTGGCTTGGAAAAGAAGAGGTAATAGAGCTGCTCGCCGGTAAGATTAACATTATGCATTATCTCTCGAAGTTTTTTTCTGCAGCTATAGGCATTTTAGCTATGGTGATATTATATATTATCTTATCTCGTATAGTAGAAGCAGGACTATACAATCTTTACAAAAAGAGCGTGATGCTTCTTGAATTAGAGGCGGAGGACTTTTGGGAGGGAGTCAGAAAATATTTTTTAAAATTTGTTTTTGGAGATCTATTGATTTTTGCTGCTTGGATTCTGTTGCTGCCCATATACCTTCTTGCAGGTGTTGCAACGATTAGTATTGGTTTTACAGTCATTCCTATGATTATTAATATATTTCTTACCATGTGGAAGGTATCAGTGGTCATGAATGACTCACCATTGTTTATAGCCTTCGGTGACAGCATGAAGTTTGCCAAGAGACATTTTTTTCCCCTCGCAGTTCTTCAATTGATTCACTGGTCTTTTATAAAAATCGGAGGAGGCAGCGGAGCTCTTGGAAATTCATCACGCTGGACTGGAGAT
>JBFWMP010000026.1:0-26256 GCA_050251575.1 Clostridia bacterium | reverse complement strand
TGAGGAAAGAAAAACAAGAATTACTGATGACGAATTAAGAAGTATTATTCAAAAACAGCATAAAATAAAAGCAATGATGATACAAAATGAACCAAGAGATATTATGAAGAAAATGTTAAAAGAAATATTGGAAATTGAAGGTGTTTCAACACGTCAACTTGCAAGAGTTACAGGGATTTCAACAAATATTATTTGGACACTGTAAAGCAGAAGAACCGTCCGAGAGTACTGAAAAAGTCCGTATTTTGTCATTCTGAATGAAACAAAGTGAAATGAAGAATCTTAAAAGTTGCTTAAGTGCTAAGATCCTTCACTTGCGTTCAGGATGACATTTCGAGTTCCTTTTGCTTAATTATACTTTATCAGTGGTTTCGAACCGTCCCCATGCTTTGCCGTGCTTTGCATAGAAATTATAGACTTTGCAATATATATATGATAATATTAATAGCAAAGTAGAATGGTAGAGCATATTATTATTGTAGATGTATAAATACTTGTAGAATGGTAGCATGGAAGGGTATCTATATTGATTTGTTAAACAAACCCTTCTAACTTTGGGAGTATTATTCCAAAGTTTATTAGGGTTTTTGTTTTATTACATATATTAACGTATCAATTGCTTTTTTGAATTTCATCCTCAGATGTCTGCAGGGGTGCGAGTCTGCGTGGGTGATGTGGAAGGAGGTATTTTGGTATAGGGCGTATATTGGAGAAGGGGGGACTTTATTGCTGGGAATAAATGATGTGGGTATATTGTCAGCTTATCTGCTTTGTATTATCAGTGCCATCGTTTGTCTAATGTATGGCATCTATAACTGGAACAAAGGTCAGGAAGAAGAGCCGGTAGAGATTTTGGAAGAGATTCAATGGGAAAAAGCTGAACATGAAATAGAAGATGTATTATAAAATGATGGAAAAAATCTCATTGTATAGTCGGAAGTTAGTGGTTTAGGGTAGGAGAAAAGTCAAATACTCGGGAAATAGCTTACTTTTTATCAAAGAGTTCTTAAATTTTTTGAGGGGGTAAACTATGACTACAATTATTATAACTCTTATTTATCTTATCATTATTGCATTTCTTGGATTTCTTGGATACAAACATACAAAGGATTCAAATGACTATCTTATAGGGGGAAGAAAGATTCATCCTATGATTATGGCACTTTCTTATGGTGCAACTTTTATCAGTACTTCTGCAATCGTTGGATTCGGTGGAGCTGCAGGTGTGTTTGGTATGGGGCTTTTATGGCTTACTTTTCTTAATATATTTGTAGGAATTTTTATTGCTTTTGCACTTCTCGGCAAGCGCACAAGAAAAATGGGACATAATTTAAATGCTCATACTTTTCCGGAGTTGTTAGCGATTAGATTTCAGTCAAAATTCATACAGAAGTTTGCCGGAGCTATAGTTTTCCTGTTTATGCCGTTATATGCAGCCGCGGTAATGATAGGTGCAACACATTTCTTAGCTACAGCTTTTGGTATTAACTATAATATTGCACTTTTTTTCTTTGCCGCAATTGTTGCGATATATGTTTCTGTAGGTGGTATGAAAGGTGTAATGTATTCTGATGCTTTTCAGGCATCTATTATGTTTGTCGGGATGATCATGCTCTTGGTGTTCACATATAAGAATCTGGGGGGAATTACGCAGGCGCATACCAGTCTTATGCAAATGCTTAATAGTGCTGAAGTTCAAGAATCGGTGAAAGGTATGGCGAAAGCAGGTTTTCAAGGGTGGAGTGCAATGCCCAAATGGGGCTCACCAAATTGGTGGACATTGGTATCTACTATAGTGATGGGGGTAGGAATCGGTGTGCTTGCGCAGCCACAGCTTGTAGTAAGATTTATGACGGTGAAAAGTAACCGTGAGCTAAACCGGGCTGTTCCTATCGGTGGAATTTTTATCTTAATGATGACTGGTGTGGCATTTATTGTAGGGGCTTTATCCAATGTTTATTTCTTTAACGATCAAAGTATTGGAAAGATTGCACTGCTTGCAAGTGGAAGTCCACCTAATCCGGACAATATTATCCCACTGTTTATTAAGACCTATTTGCCTGAATGGTTTGGATCTATCTTTTTAATTACTATGTTGGCTGCAGGAATGTCAACCCTCAGTTCACAATTTCATGCCATGGGTACAGCGATCGGAAGAGACTTATTCTATAATGAAAAAGATGACAATAAAAAAGGTGTATGGATAGCTAGGATTGGTGTATTGGTCTCCATCATGGTGACTACCTTTTTAGCCTATTTTCTTCCGGTATATTTAAAAGGGGAAGGCAGTCTTATCATTGCGTCAGGCACGGCATTGTTTTTTGGATTATGCGCAGCATCTTTCCTTCCTGTTTATATTGGTGCATTATATTTTAGAAGTATGCCTAAGATTGCTGCAATTACAGGTATGGTTTCAGGGTTTGCTTCCAGTATCTTTTGGATGCTGTTCGTGCATGAAGCAGAATCGAAGAAATTGCTGTTTTGCAAGCTATTATTCGGTGTGGATACCATTGCGCAAGGCAGTTTCTGGAGATTGGTAGACCCAATTTTTATTGCACTACCTATTTCTATTATTGTAACCATTGCAATGAGTCTACTGCATAAGTGTGATATTACTGAGGAACATTTAAAAAGCTGTTATCAAGGCATCGAAAAGGAAACGTTTGATAGTAAATTAGTTCAAGAGGCGTAATTAAATAATAAAATTAGTAAAATTTTTCAAAATATCTTGCGCAATATCTTGCGCATTTTTTTTTAATGTGGTATACTAAATTCGCTAGTCATTATATTGAAATGGATTGATTTTTTCTGACACCACTCTCTTTAATTTATTGGAGCGAGACGTGAAGATTATAAGGTCCAAAAAAATTAAGGAGGTATATAGACATGGCAGATAAAATAATAACTTGTAAAGATTGTGGTGCAGAATTTACTTTTACTGAAAATGAACAGGCTTTCTACAAAGAAAAAGGATTTGAGAATGAACCACAGAGATGTCCTGATTGCAGAAGAGCAAGAAAGCAACAGAGAAACAACAATAATAGAGGCGGCAATGGCGGCGGCGGAAGAAGCTTCGGCAATAAGTGGTAAAATATAAAAATTAAAAGGAGAGTATATACTCTCCTTTTTTGCTTGTTATATAACTTATAAGTTTTCTGTTTCCTGCATCCACAATTTGTAGCTTGCATCACTCGGCATACGCCAATCACCTCGAGGAGATAGGTTGATAGAGCCTACCTTAGGACCATCAGGAAGGCAAGAACGTTTAAATTGTTGAGTGAAAAAGCGTTTGTAAAACACTTGAAGCCATTTCTTTATAATTTCACCGGAGTATTTATTCTTAAAAGCAGTTTTTGCAAGAAAATAGATTTTTGCTGGTGGGAATCCGAATCTGACCATATTATATAGGAAAAAGTCATGCAGTTCGTAAGGTCCTACGATATCCTCGGTCTTTTGTTCTATTTCTCCGCTTGCGTTGGCAGGAAGCAGTTCGGGACTTACCGGGGTATCTAAAACATCCAGCAAGGTGCTGCGTGAACTTTCATCTACCAAATTTTCAGCCACCCATTTTACTAAGAAACGCACCAGTGTTTTTGGGACGCCTGAATTCACTCCGTACATAGACATATGATCTCCGTTATACGTTGCCCACCCTAGTGCTAATTCAGATAGATCACCGGTTCCAATAACGAATCCATTTTCTTTATTAGCAATATCCATAAGAATTTGTGTGCGTTCTCTGGCTTGGGTGTTTTCGTAAGTGACATCGTGAACTTCCGGATTATGTCCGATATCTTTAAAATGCTGCATACAAGCATCTTTGATGCTGATTTCTAAGACTGTGATACCTAGCGAGTTCATTAGATCAATTGCATTTTTATAGGTTCTTCCGGTCGTACCAAAGCCGGGCATAGTAATGCCTAAAATATTTTTTCTTGGCATATTCAATGCATCAAAGGTTCTTGCGGCGACAAGCAATGCAAGGGTTGAATCCAAGCCGCCGGAAATACCGATCACAGCACTCTTTGAGTTAGTATGACGGATGCGTTTGGATAAGCCTCCTACTTGTATGGAGAATATCTCTTCACAGCGTTGATTTCTTTCTAATTCACCCTGGGGTACAAAGGGATAAGGGTCGATTGTTCTGTGTATTTGTTCTAAGCTTGTCTCTTTTAATTTACAGTGAATAAATTGATACTGTTTATTTAAACCTATAGGGTTATCGATTACTGTCATAAAGCTAGTCGATTTTTGGCGGTCTGTATTTAAACGCGTGATATCAATTTCCGTAACTAACAATTGCTCTTGAGAAGAAAAACGCTTAGATTCTGTCAGTAGAGAACCGTTTTCGGCAATCATTGCATGCCCTGCAAATACAACATCAGTAGTGGATTCGCCTCCACCGGCGGACACGTATAAATAACCTGTCATACATCGGGCAGACTGCTGCCTGACCAGCTCTTCTCTATAATTATTTTTACCAATTACTTCATTGCTGGCGGAAATATTTATAATGATATTTGCACCATGCAAGCAGTGAAGGCTGCTGGGCGGAATAGGTCCCCACAAGTCCTCACATATTTCGATGCCGAAACACAAGTCCTCATCTTTGAAAAGCAGATTTGTTCCAAATGGGATGGTTTGGTTGCATAGAGATATTGAATGACTTATTGCATTTACAGAAGAGGCAAACCAACGCTTTTCATAAAACTCACTGTAGTTAGGGATAAATGTTTTAGGGATTACGGACAATATCTTACCGCTTTGCAGCACAACAGCGCAATTGAATAACTGATTGTCTGATTTTACGGGCATTCCTACAATAATAACAATCTGTGTGTTGTGAGTGATTTCCAAAAGTTCATTTAACTGGTCTTCGGCACTTTTTATAAGCAACTGCTGATGAAATAAATCACCGCAGGTATAAGCAGTAATAGATAACTCAGGAAATGCAACAATTTGTACATTATTGCGTATGGCTTCATTAATTAAATACAGAATTCTTTTGGTATTATATGGACAATCTGCCACCTTTACGTCAGGAATGGCAGCAGCTACACGAATATACCCCAAATCCATCATATCAACTCCTATATCTTTTTATCTAATAATAGAATTCTTTCATCATATATGATATCATAAATAATTTTTTACAACTACAATTAATTGAAATCAAATTTGTATAAGTATATAATAATTATATAGTTTACATTAATAAGTTTTAGTAAGGTTCTAAGAGGCACATATTTTGGAGGGGTTTCAATGATTAAGATTACTGTATTAGCTTCCGATGAAGAACTTGGGCAGTTGTTTAAAGAAACTTTTGACGACCATGATGAGTCTGTTTATAAAGATGGTTGTAACAAGAATGAATATGAGCTTGAGGTAATTATTGAATATGAACATGAAAAGATAAAAAAGATGAAAATTGAAGCCGATGTGGTTGTAGCTCGAGGATATGCTGCATACTTATTAAGGGATCGTGAATACTCTGTACCGGTTGTTGAGATGCCGGTTACGGCAAACGATGTCATTAGAGCTTTGTATGAAAGTAAGATACGGTATTCAACTACAAATGCAGTAGTAATAGGAACTAAAAATATAATTTTCCAAGTTGAGCGATTATTCGATTTTTTGGGTTCGGAAGTCAGACCTATGCTACTTTCAGAACAATCAGATGAAGAGATTGCAAGAGTATTTGCATTAATGAATAAAAGCAATGATAGTGTCATTATTGGTGGCAGAAAAGTATGTGAGTATGCGGAAAAACAAGGCATACGGAATATAATGATTAAGTCGGGACGCATAACGGTCTGGCAAGCAATTACAGAAGCGAAAAGGGCAGCATATATCAGTCGGATAGAGCAAGAAAAAGCGATGAGATTCAAGTCCATTTTAGATTATACATCTGAAGGCATATTTGTAATCAATCAGAATAAAAAGGTTTCTATGATGAATTCCAGCTGTCAAAAGATTTTGGGGATGCATGTGAAGGATGTGCTTGGCAAAAAAGTTGAAGAAATATTTAGGGGATCTAATCTTTTGAATCTTATCAATCAAGAGGATGAATGTATTGATGAAGTCATTAAATGGAGAGGAATGCAGGTTGCTGTCAATAAAGGGACTGTTGTTTTAAAGGAAGAAAATATTGGGATGGTGGTGACCTTTCAAAATGTAACCAAGATACAAGAAACTGAAGGAAGAATCAGAGAAAAAATACATAATCGGGGTCTTGTCGCAAAGCATACATTTTATGATATTATAGGAGCGAGCAGAGAGCTTAAAGATACTATAGAAACCGCTAAAAAGCTTAGTCAGGTAGACTCAAATGTATTGATTGTCGGAAATACAGGTACAGGCAAGGAGTTATTTTCTCAAAGTATTCATAATTTCAGTAAAAGAAAGAATGGACCTTTTGTAGCCATAAATTGTGCCGCTATTCCTGAGAATTTGTTGGAGAGTGAATTGTTTGGTTATGTAGAAGGAGCTTTTACAGGCGCAACCAAAGGCGGAAAGCCGGGACTTTTTGAACTCGCTCACAGAGGCACTATTTTCCTGGATGAAATATCAGAGATATCACTAAAATTGCAGGGACGATTATTGAGGGTACTGCAGGAAAGGGAAATCATGAGGCTTGGAGATGATAAGGTCATACCTGTAGATATCAGGATTATTTCGGCTACTAATAAGGAACTTAATGTACTTGTTAAGGAAGGACGATTCAGGGAAGATCTTTATTATAGATTGGATGTATTAAAGATACGTTTGCCTGCATTGGATAAGAGGAAAGAAGATATTCCTTTGCTAACCGAGAACTTTATTGAATTATATAGTAATAAGATTGGAAAAGCAGTAACAATTACTGAACAAGCAAAACAATTGTTGCAGACATTTGACTGGCAGGGAAATATCAGAGA
This sequence comes from Clostridia bacterium, assembly GCA_050251575.1. Taxonomy (GTDB): domain Bacteria; phylum Bacillota; class Clostridia; order SK-Y3; family SK-Y3; genus X23. The sequence continues at coordinate 19,339 of JBFWMP010000026.1, read as the reverse complement.
ATTAAAAAATGCATGTGAAAGGCTGATTGTCTTAAGTAGCTCTGATTTAATAGATAAAGATGAAGTAGCAAGAATACTGGAAGAGAAGATGGTAAGACATTCATCGGAAACGAGTGGAGATACCGGTTTATTAAGCGAAGATGATTCGATATTTAAGGAAGAAATTCAAGCCTTATTAGTTCAAGAAGGATATAGTAAGAGCAAGGTAGCAAAGAAATTGGGAATTGATAGAACTACTTTGTGGAGACGCATGAAAAAGTATGGAATTATCTAAGGGGGTTGCGCAACAAATGTTGCGTTGCGCAATAAAATTATTTAAAATACACCACCATATTACGATAAAGTAAAATATTTAAAGCGTGAAATACTCATTATTAGTGGGTTTGTACATTTTTCTTTGTTTATTTTTGAATTTGGCATCGATATTGCATATGTGAACTAATGAAAAAGTTTACAAGAAGTATAAATGGTATTGAGGAAGAAATCTCATATATCATCAGACATGCAGCTCCAAGTGCTGGCCTTGTATTAACCAGTACTAATGGATTAGAAAACGGTGCGAAACTGGAAAATTATAAGGAGATGATGAGGGCTAGAAAAGAATAGGACAGGTATCCAATAAAATAAATCATAATTATGTTAAGGGGGAGCGTAAATGGCTTTAAAAGTTTTGATTCCACAGGATGTGGCAAAAGAGGGAAAGGACTATCTGTTACAACATGGATATGAAATAAAGATGGGATCCAATATTTCCGTAGAACAACTTATAAAAGATGTAGAAGATTGTGATGCTGTTTTAGTGAGGACAGCTCCAATGACAGAAGAAGTTCTAAGAGCTGGAAAAAAATTAAAAATAGTTGCAAGGCACGGTGTCGGATATGATAATGTTGATGTAAAAGTGGCACAAGAACTAGGTATATGGGCCACAAATGCTCCGTTATCAAATGCGAACTCTGTTGCAGAACACACAATAGGACTTATAATTGCAGCAGCAAGAAATATATTTAGATGTGGTATAGAATTTAGAAATGGCAATTTTGAGATTAGGAACCAGCTTAATGGATGTGATTTAGAAGGAAAGATATTAGGGGTTATAGGTGTCGGAAAAATAGGTAGTTTGGTTGCCAAAAAAGCAACTTTAGGTCTTGGTATGAAAGTTATAGGATATGACCCATATATTACTTCCGCGCAGATTGATCCGAATATAAAACTTATAAATGATTGGGAACAAGTATTTAAGAATGCGGACTTTATAAGTTTGCACATGCCCGCAACTGAGAAAACGAAAGGTATTGTCGGCAAAAAAGAGTTTAAAATGATGAAGCCAACAGCATATTTTATCAATTGTGCTAGGGGCGAAGTTGTGAATGAGCATGACTTAATTGAAGCACTGAAGGCAAAGGAAATAGCAGGTGCTGCCTTGGATGTGTATGAGCAAGAGCCGCCGGAGAAAGATAATCCACTTTTTGCATTTGATAATGTAACATTGACTCCTCATAATGCTTCGCTCACAAAAGAATCTGCAATAAGAATGGCACTGCATGCCGCTATGGAAATTCATGAAGTATTATCAGGAAATAGACCCAAATGGCCTGTAAACAATCCCAAGTTTAAATAATATGATTGAGAATATTCAGATTATTAAGCCTGAACGAAGAGAAAAATATGGAACTATCCGAAGAGGGTTGCGCAACAAATATTGCGTTGCGCAACAAAGTTATTTAAAATATACCACCATATTACGATAAAGTAAAATATTTAAAGTGTGCAATGCTCATTATTAATGAGTTTGTACATTTTTTTTATTTGTTTATGAATTTGGCATTGATATTGCATATATAAATTAGTGGATAACAATTAAGGAACAATTCAGATGTCTTTAGAAAAGGAGGAATATTTAGCATTTTCTAAGCAAGTTTAAAAAGAGGTTGCATTCTCATTGTAAACGTATCAAACAAACCAAGCATATGAGGAGAGGAAGGTGAAAGGTTATGGGTGCAATAATTAAAAAGTATAAAAATCTTGCTGCAGTGGTATTTACCTTGGTTGGTTCAGTGGTGATGTATATTGTTGCTTTTGGTATAAAGAACATAATGAAAACCGGAGTAGGTTCTGAATTTGTACCTCAGTTAGTTGCTATTCTTATGGGGATTCTTAGCATTTTAGCTATTATTCAAGAGGTAAGAAAGATAAGCAAGGGTGAATATGACAGCACATCTCAAGAATCTACAGGCGCAATTATTCAATATCGTTTTGTGTTCCTTACGGTTTTTATTATTTTTATGTATATTGCTTTACTTGAGTTAGTAGGTTTTCTTATTATGACCACGGTATTTCTTTTCATAAGTATGATCATGTTCTCAAAAAAAGAAGAAAGAAACTATATAGCGTTTATTATAGTTTCAGTTGCTGTTCCGGTTACCACCTATTTCTTCTTTAAAGACGCTTTTCATGTACTATTGCCTCCAGGAATTCTAGGATAAAGGGGATGAAATAATGTTAGAATTTTTTATCAATGGTTTTGGTGCCATACTAAATCCGGGGAATATGCTTATTATTTTTCTCGGAGTTGCTATAGGAATTATTTTCGGGGCTATACCTGGTCTTACATCTACAATGGCGGTTGCATTATGTTTACCGATTACTTTCGGTATGGAACCTATTATGGGAATGTCAATGCTTGCTGCGCTTTACATAGGCGGTGTATCGGGAGGGCTTATTGCTGCAATTCTTCTTAATATACCCGGAACCCCGGCATCAATAGCGACATGTTTTGATGGTCATCCGCTTGCCGCAAAAGGTGAAGCCGGAAAAGCGTTGGGAGTGGGAATTGTATTTTCATTTCTTGGCGGTATGGTTAGTTTTCTTGCTTTGTTCTTTATTGCTCCGCCTCTTGCAAGGTTTGCTCTGAAATTCAGTCCTTATGAATATTTTTCAATTTCTATATTTGCATTGACTTTGATAGCAGGACTTACAGGAAAATCCATGGTAAGAGGTCTAATAAGCGGATGTTTAGGTATGGCGTTTGCAACAATCGGTATGGCTCCGCTTGATGGTCTTCCTCGCTTTACTTTTGGCAATGAACAGCTTATTTCAGGCTTCAATCTTTTATCAGTGCTTATTGGTTTGTATGCTTTCTCAGAAATGTTCATCTATGCTGAGACGTGTAGAACTGAACCAAAGGCAGTAATACAAAAATTTGAAATAAGAGGCTTTGGATTTAGTATTGCTGAATTCAAAAGCCAGCTTGGAAATTTCAGCTATGCCTCAATTCTTGGAACCGGTATAGGCATACTTCCGGGGATAGGCGCTTCTACAGCCAATATTATAGCTTATATGGGAATTAAAAACCGTTCAAAATATCCTGAAAAATTTGGAACGGGAATTATTGATGGTATAGTGGCGTCAGAGACTGCTAATAATGCAACGGTTGGTGGTGCTTTGATTCCGCTGCTAACTTTAGGTATCCCCGGCGACGGAGTAACGGCACTTTTACTGGGAGCTTTAATGATACATGGGATTACTCCGGGTCCAATGCTCTTTTCTTCGGGAGCTGAAATAGTTTATGGATTATTTGCTGCTTTAATTATTTCAAATATTGCTATGTTAATCCTTGAGTTCTTTGGAATAAGGATCTTTGTCAGGCTTTTGAAGATTCCAAAGCATATTTTGCTGCCGGTAGTACTTTCATTGTGCTTTGTTGGCGGATTTACACTTGGAAATAGGATATTTGATATTTGGGTACTGCTTTTATTCGGAATTATCGGTTATATTATGTTGAAGGTTGAACTACCATTACCTCCAGTTATTTTAGGTTTTATTCTCGGACCTATTGCTGAAACAAATTTAAGAAGAGGATTCACGTTAAGTAAAGGCAGCTTTATTCCATTTATGACAAGTCCTATCTCGGGCACCTTTCTTGCTTTAGCTGTAGCATCAGTTGTTATAATTGCTTATAAAAACCAAAAAAGCAAAGTAAAAAAAGCAGAGGTATCTAGTGAGGCTTAAGATGTATTCTAAGAATACATTTAAGTATAATATTAAATTTATAGGAGGTTTCAAAATGAAAAAAGGTTTAAGAATGGTAAGCTTTATTACTTTGGTACTCATGTGCTTCTCCTTGTTATTTACAGGATGTGCACCTTCCAAAGAATCGGCACCGGCAGAAAAAGCGCCGGCAGCACCTTCAGCACAAGCACCGGCAGAAAAGCCGGCAGCAGAGCCTGAAAAGGTTGATTGGCCAAAAAAACCCGTACAAATATATATTCCTGCAAGTGCAGGCGGTGATACTGACTTTACATCGAGAACGCTTGCTAAATATCTTGAGAAAGAGTTAGGACAACCGTTTATTATTACAAATATGCCTGGTGGCGGTGGCGCCATTGCAACTAAACAGGTTTTTGACGCAAATCCGGATGGATATTCCGTTTATTATTATCATCTCGGTCAGCTTGTTTTCAACTTAAGCGGTACGGTACAACAGACTTTTAACGATTTTGAGATTGTGGCAGCAGCAGCAAATGAAAAATTAGGTCTTCTTGCAGTAAAAGCAGATTCTCCATATAAGAATCTTCAAGATCTTATTGCGGCAGCAAAAGCTAAACCGGAAACTGTAAAGTATGCAACTCAGATTGGTGGATTCACTTATCTGCAGGCACTTATCATGGAAGAGGTAGCAGACGTTAAGTTCCAAATCGTTGATATCGGTCCTGCAAATGAAAAGAATGCAGCTCTTCTTGGCGGACACGTTGATGTTATCAATACAGGTTATGGTAATGTTAAAGCGCTGGTTGAAAGTGGTGATTTCAGAATCCTTTGCATCTTTGCTGACGAAAGAAGCTCAAAAGTTCCTGAAATTCCAACAGCTAAGGAGCAGGGCGTAGATATGGCTATTGAGCGTCCGTTTGTATTCTATTTACCTAAAGGAACTCCGGCAGGAATAGTTGATAAATTCTCTGCTGCAGTGAAAAAGGTTGTTCTTGAAAATAAAGATTTTGCTGCAGATATCGAAAAAGCATACAAGATGGAACCTTATTATCTTAATTCAAAAGATGCAAAGACTATGCTTGAAAACTATATGACTGAGTTCAAGAAATATGAGTCCTCATTTAAAGGTAAATAATTAAGAAGTATCCAAAGAAGTAAGTACCTAGCCCGTTCCTTAAAATCATATAGGTTTTCGGAAGGGGCTAGGCTTAATAATAAGAATTTTCAGGAGGGTTTACAGATGACTTCAAAAGAACGTGTCATCGCAGCACTTAATCATAAAGAGTCAGACCGGGTACCGCGTGGTGAGAATGCATTTAATTCCGTGTATTTTGAACAGGTAATGGGTTATAAAACTTTGTGTTATGGCGGCTGGGATGAATTAGAAGCTCTTTGGGCAGGAAATAGAGATAAAATTGTAGCAGACTATGTTGATGCTATCGTGGGTTTGACTAAAAAAATGCAATGGGATTATATCAGGGTTCCGGTAGCTCCTAAAAAGAAGGACTATTCAGGGTATAAGCGTATATCCGAACGCTTATTTGAAGATAATACAGGAAAGAAATTTCACTTTAATCCTGAAGCGGGAAATGTCGTCTGCCCTGATTCTTATAATACTGATATTACAATTGATGATATTGTAGAGGATCCTAACTTTTCAGTTGATGAATGTGAGATGGAAATAGCAAAAGCGATTATTGATAAGCTTGGTGACACGCATTTTATTATGGGACGCCCTTCAATAGGAGGAACTTTTCCATACCTAAACACTGTAGGGATGGAAGAATACATGATCAGAATGATTACAGAGCCTGAGTTTGTTCATAAGCTTGCAGATATTGAATGTAAAAAAGCTATTGCTTATATCGACGCGTTTATGGATATCGGATGTGATGGCATCATGGTGACAGAAGATTATGCCGATAATAAAGGGATTACAGTAGGTGTACAACGGTATGAAGAATTTATCATGCCCTATTTAAAACGTGTTTGCAATGCTGTTCATAGTCGGGGTGCATATTTTATCAAGCATACCGATGGTGTGATGTGGGACATATTAGACTCTTTTGTTGAAATGGGTATTGACGGATGGCATGGAATTCAACCAAGTGCGGGCATGGATATTAAACGTCTTAAGGAAAAATATGAAGGGAAATTATGCCTGTTTGGAGGCATGAATGTTGAAACTCTTATTGCAGGTACACCGGAAGAGGTCAAGGCGGAGGCTGTTTATGCAATGAAGCACGGAGCACCGGGTGGAGGTTTTGTTCTCACGGGTGGAAATATATTAGAGCCGGGAGTAAAGCCGGAAAATTATTATGCTGCGATAGAAGCATGGAAGGAATTCGGGAATTATCCAATTAAAATAGACTAAGAATTAATCAATAGTAGATAGTAAGATTTACTGAGGAATATGTGACATACTGTTTAAAGCTATCCATGAGCAATTTATTAAAAATAGTATAGGAGCTTGTCTATATATCGAATAAAAGAAAGTCCTCGCTGCTTAAATTTTAGAATATTATCAGTATATTAATAAGCTGAAGGAATTATTCATAAAATAGAGTTAGTAAGTTTGATTTTTATAGGGGCGTATATTTTACGTCCCTGTTTATAATACAAGTATTATACGAAGAACAAATATCATGGGCAGATAAAGTTTAAAAAGCCATAACAATTCTCAGAAATATGAATTGCAGTTTAAAGCTATCAGCTTTTGGGTAAAACTAAGCTGGTAGCTTTATTATTTTGTCTATAAATCGATGTTGACGTAAGGCTCCGCTGAAATTCAAATTTTATATTAGTCTGCTAATATAATTTGTTGTTACTCCACACCTGTACAAAAGCTTGCACACTACTTCTTTTTTCTAATCCAGGTAACGATATATAATAGAATTGCCACGCTAAGAAAAAACAGAGGCATTAGCCAAGCAGTTTATCCGGTTGTTTTGTTTGCCCTACTTGAGGGAAAGCGGTATAGGAGTAATCTTCAATTAATTCTTCATCTCATTTGCGTTGCATGAAGCTTTTTAACAATCTTTGATGCTGTGGTTCAAAAACTTAAGCTGCATTTGGTTTTATAAAATTGAAATAAAATTTGCATAAGTATATAATGTTTTATATAGTTTATATTCATAAATTTTAGTAAGATATATTCGAAGCAAATATTCTTGAAAAAATTTGAATGAAGTATATTTGTAAAGATGCTCGTAGTCATAGAGAGATTCATGTCCTTAGGATTAGTATATTGCAATGACTAAGTCATTTGGTTAAGAAAGGTAGATGAAGTATGATTAAGATTTTGGTAGTTGCGCCTTATGATAAGTTTGCGGAATTATTCAAGACAGTCTTCGCAGAGCATAACGAAAAGGTATATAAAGATAATGAAAAGCAAGAAGAGTACAAGCTGGATATCGTTGTAGAATACGATCAAAGTAAAATAAAGGATATGGAAATGAATTGCGATGTAGTTATAGCAAGAGGATTTTCTGCTATTCTGATAAAAAATAGAGAACGATTTATCCCTGTCATTGAGATCCCTGTTACACCCAATGATGTAATACGATGCTTGAATGAAAGTAAAGAGCGGTTCAGTAATAAGAAAGTAATATTTTTTGGTACCAAGCCTCTAGTTTCACAGTCGGAAAATTTGTCTGATTTATTAAATATGGATATAGAAACGATAGAAATGCCTTCTACTATGGGAAGAGAGCCTGAACTTGCTTTTTCAAAGATCAAGGAAAAGGATTATGTGGCAATTGGCGGCAAGCCAATTTGTGAATATGGAGAAAAGTTAGGCATTCCATGTATTATGATAGAATCTGGGCGTGAATCTATTAGAACTGCTATTTCCGATGCAAAGCGAGCTGCCTATATTAGGCGCGAGGAAGAGAAAAAGGCTCAAAAATTCAAAACTATTTTAGATTATAATGTAGACGGTATTATTGCGTTTGATCATATTAATAAATTTACGTCTATGAATGCTATGGCGGAAAATATTTTGGGTATAAGTGCAGAGGATGCTATAGGTAAGAGCCTCGATGATCTTTTTGCCTATACGGAATTCAGTAATTTTTTATATTATACAGATCGTTGCTCTGATGAATTGGTAAAGCTGAACAATATTCCTTTAGTCGTAAACAAGACGGGGATATTTTTAAAAAATGAGCGCATCGGCTCTGTTGTAACCTTGCAGTACTTATCGAAAATTCAAAATTCGGAATGGAAAATCAGAAATAAGATTACAGAAAAAGGTCATGTAGCCAAATATCATTTTTATGATATATTGGGAGAAAGTCATCAGATAAAATCGGTCATACGCAGAGCACAAAAATTTAGTGAAGTAGATTCTAATATCCTAATTTTTGGTCAGAGCGGAACGGGTAAAGAATTATTTGCTCAAAGCATTCACAATACCAGCAAGCGAAAGAAGTTTCCTTTTGTAGCCATTAACTGTGCCGCTATTCCAGAGAATTTGCTAGAAAGCGAATTGTTTGGTTATGTGGAAGGTGCCTTTACTGGTGCTACTAAGGGAGGAAAGCAGGGATTGATTGAGTTGGCTCACATGGGAACTTTGTTTTTGGACGAAATCAGCGAAATGCCCATGAGTCTCCAAGGGCGGTTACTCCGAGTTTTGCAGGAAAAGGAACTTATGAGGCTTGGGCATGATAGGATAATCCATGTTGATATTCGTGTTATTTCCGCTACTAATAAGGATTTACTGTCTATGGTAGAGGAAGGAAAATTCAGAGAGGACTTATATTACCGTCTAGATGTCTTGAAGTTGAAATTGCCCTCTTTGGAGGAGAGGAAGGAAGATATTCTCCTTCTAGCAGAGGTGTTTTTAGAAAAATATGCTGAAAAATGCAGAAAGAGTGGGCTTGCCCTTACAAATGATGCCAAGTTGATTTTGAAAAAGATGCTTTGGCGTGGAAATATACGGGAACTAAAAAATACATGTGAATGTCTGGCAGTCCTTTGTGAGTCCAGTCAAATAGATAAACAAGATGTGGAGAGTATTTTGAAAGAAAAAATACAGCGTTTTGCTCTGAAAGAAATATCTTCTGCAGCAAAAGATAAAAAGGAATTGCAGCCGCCTGATTTTCCTGTTACAAAGGAAACGGTAGAATGCCTTTTAGAGAAAGGCAAAACTCGAGTCCAGATTGCCAATATGCTAGAAATAGATCGAACAACCTTATGGCGAAAAATGAAAATGTGGGGATTGTTGCAAAAGTAAAGAATATGTTGAATGCAACGTTGCGAATGTTGATCTGCTACCTAAATTTAATAAAGAAAAGTAAAGCTTTTTTAAAGAGGGAAAAATCAAAACGCTTTTGATTTTTCCCTCTTTTTTATCCAGTGCCTGAGCAATGGGCTTTTGTTGCTTTGTACTTTAGTAAAGGAACAGTTTGAACTTATTTTTTTTCTGAATAATCTGTATTGGCATGAAAATTGCATTTATTAAGAGTGTAAGAAGATAAAACGGAGAAGAGAGGAGAAACAACATGGCATATAAAGTTTTAATTCCTCAAGATATTCCTCAGGATAGTAAGAAGATACTCATAGATTTAGGATATGAAGTAAAAATGGGTAAGGGAATTACTATAGAGGATATCAAAGCAGATGTTGTTGAATGTGATGCTATTGTAGCAAGGACAGCACCGTTGACCAAAGAAATTATGGAATCAGGCAAAAAGTTAAAAGTTATTTCTCGTTACGGTGTCGGTGTTGACAATATTGATTTAAAAGCAGCGGAAGAGTTGGGAATATGGGTAACAAACGCACCTGTCTCTAACTGTACTACTGTAGCAGAGCATACAGTTATTATGATGACAGCCTGTGCCATTGATTTAATCAAGGCTCATAATGATACGAGAAATGGAAATTATACTGCTTGCAGGAATCAGTTGATGGGGATGGATTTGGAAGGTAAAGTATTAGGGATTATCGGTATCGGAAAAATTGGTGCCCATGTGGCAAAAATCGCTATGCACGGCTTTGGCATGAAGGTACTGGCTTATGATCCTTATGTGAGTCCGGACAAGGTGATGGAAGGGATAGAGATATTGAAGGACTGGGATAGGATATTCCAAACGTCGGATTTTATTAGTATGCATCTACCTTTAAGTCCCGCTACAGAAAGAATCGTTGGACAAAAGGAATTTGGAATGATGAAAGCAACGGCTTATTTTATCAACTGTGCTCGAGGTGGTATTGTGGATGAAAAGGCACTTATAGAAGCATTGGAAACGAAAGAGATCGCGGGGGCAGCTTTAGATGTATTTTCTGATGAGCCGCCAAAGGAGGATAACCCTCTTTTTAAAATGGAGCAGGTTATTGTAACGCCTCATACCGCATCCTTTACTAAGGAAGCCTATGACAGAATGGGTGAGCACATGGCAAAGGGAATACACGAAGTATTTTCAGGTAAAAAACCTACCTGGCCTGTAAACAATCCTAAATTATAATTATGGTAAAAAGGGGGATATAACAAATGGGGAAAAGAGACATGATGGTAGTAAGTGCCCACGCGGCAGATTATTGCACTAGAGCCGGTGGAACTATCGCAAGATATATTAAGGAAGGCTGGAATGTTACAATTCTAGTTCTGACATTCGGAGCAAAAGGTGAATCGGGAAGTTACTGGATAAAAAATCCTAACGGAACGGTTGAGGAATGCGAGAAAATCCGCCATAAAGAATCTCAAGCAGCAGCAGATTATCTCGGAGCAAGCATTGAGTTCTATGGATATAGGGATTATCCGCTCACTATAAATGAAGAGATTATCAGGATACTTACAAAAAGAATTTTGGATATCCGTCCGGAAATTATTCTGACTCACTGGATGAATGATCCCTTGAATTTAGATCATGAGATTACAGCAAAAGCTGTGATTAGAGCAGTAAGCTGTACTGCGCAGATTGGGGCATTCCCCAACACACCGGCTCATTATTTTCCGAATCTTTACTTCTTTGAAAGTACAGTGCCTCATTCGGAGTTTAATCATTTTAAACCAAATACCTTCATTGATATTGATGAAACTTTTGAAACAAAAATGGAAGCAGTAAAACGCTTCGAGTGTCAGCCTCAGTTAATATCTTATTACACCCACTTCGCCACACATAGAGGTTTTCAGGCAACAGATTCTGCAAAACGGAGTATCAAATACGCTGAGGCATTTGTGAGATATCTTCCTTATGTGGGAAGTACATTCCCTACAACGGAAAGACCTTAATTTTTAACCATATGTAAGGGAAGAGCGTTTTTCCTCTGAATTTCGTTTCTTGCCATGCAAATCAATATAAAGAGGTGTTTTTATGAGTGAAGATGTTATGAAATATGTAGAAGCAAATTCTTTACGACAATATTGCATTAGTCTCTTAGAAAAAGTTGGCGTGCCCCGAGACGAAGGCTTTTATATGGCAGACGGACTGATTCTAGCAAACCTAAGAGGTGTAGATTCGCATGGCGCCAGCAGGATGCCGATCTATATGAAATCTTTTAGCTTAGGGCTCATTAGACCTGTAGCAGAGATGGAAATATTGAATGAGGCACCGGCTTCCATGTTGGTAGATGCCAAAAACAGTATTGGTGCCGTAATCGGTGTCCGTATCATGGAAAAGGTAATGGAAAAGGCAAGAGAAACGGGAATTTCTATGGCAAGTGTATGTCATTCCACTCACTTTGGTATGTCATCCTATTATTCTATGCTAGCTTTACCAGAAAATATGATTGGCTTTGCCATTTCCAATTCACCGCCATCTATGGCACCTTGGGGTGGGCAGGAACCCTTCACGGGAACGAATCCATTGTCTTTTGCTATTCCAACAGGAAGAGAGAAGCCCATTGTCATTGACATGGCAACCAGTGTAGTGGCTAAGGGAAAAATTATACTGGCTCTAAAAAAAGATGGTATTATTCCTGAAGGCTGGGCATTGAACAAGGATGGAGAAATGACAACAAGTGCTCAGGAGGCTATGGCAGGTACTGTATGTCCTTTGGGTGGACCAAAGGGATATGCTCTTTCCTTGCTCATTGATATTTTGTGTGGAATACTTTCAGGGGGTGCTTACGGACCTAATGTGAAAAACCTTTATAAAACTTTTGATGCCCCTCAAGAGATTTGTCATTGTTTTGGTGCTATCGATATTGAGAAATTTATTCCATTGAAGCAGTTTAAAGAAACTATTGACAAAGAAATCCATGAGATCAAAACGGCACCGAAAGGAAAAAATGTAAAGGAAATATTTTTACCGGGTGAAATTGAAATTAATATCCAGCAAAAGAGATTAAAAGAAGGCATTCCCATGCCCCTGCCTGTATTTGAAGAATTGAGAGAACTGAGCACGATGTATAATGTACCTTTCAAAGTAGTGTGCAGCGATATGTCTTTTCAGCACTAATACAGACAATAGTATCTATGTTAGAAAAAAACAGATATAAGTTACGATAAAGGTATTGCATGATAAATATGACCATAGAAAAATCAGCATATTAAGATGCTAGAGAAAGGCATAAACAGGTTATGAGTACAAATGTAAAATCAGCATCGTAATCTATATAAATAAAAAACTAGGAGGATACAAAAATGAAAAAAGTAGTAAGCTTAATTTTAACATTGGCAATACTGGGACTTATGATCGCAGGGTGTTCATCAAATTCGTCAACATCACCTACTCCGAGCACTCCAAGTACTCCAAGTACGCCAAGTACTTCAAGTACGCCAAGTACTTCAAGTACGCCATCACCATCAACTGATTATCCGACAAAGCCCATTGAAATTATTAATCCATCCGCAGCAGGCGGAGAAACAGATATCTACGGAAGATTGTTCGCTCGTTACATGGAGAAGGAACTTGGTCAGCCCCTTGTAACAGTTAACATGGCAGGTGGTGGTGGTACGATTTCTACCAATGAAGTAGACAATTCCGACCCGGATGGATACAGAGTACTTACCTTCCATAACGGTTTTCTCATCAACAATTTAATGGGATTATCAAAGCTTGATGTGGATAGCTTTGAAGTTTCAGCAATTCCTATTGTTGATGCTACTCAGATGTTCTTTGCATCCAGTAAAGCTCCTTACAACGACATAAAGGGATTAGTTGATTATGTAAAAGCAGGAAACTCTGTTAATGTTGCAACAGAAGTAGGTTCTTTCACTCATTTTCAGCTTTTAGCTTTGGAAGAAGAAGCAGGCGTTAAATTTAATATTGTTGATGCAGGCACCACACCGGAAAAAATTACTGCTCTTTTAGCAGGAAATATTGACGTAATGGGTACCAACTACGCTACCGGTAAGGATTACGTTGCAAATGGAGATTTCAAGCCTCTCGGTCTTTTGAGTACAGAAAGAAATTCTGCCTTTTCTGACATTCCAACTTTTAAAGAACAAGGTTATGATATTGTATTTGATAAGTTTTTCTTTTTTGCCTTCCCTAAGGGTACCGATAAGGCAATCGTAAAAAGGTTTAACGATGCGGCTGTCGCAGTCGGAAAAAATCCGGAATTTATTGCTGAGACTAAAAAGTATTATGCATCGTCACCTGCTATGACAGCAGATGAGGCTTATACGTATATGAAGAAAATTCAGGAAAACTATGCTTCACTTGCAAAATAACTAAGTTAGTAACTCTCTAGCCTCTTAAATAGCAAAGGTTCCTTATTGAGTGACAAAATGCGTGGTCTTATAGCTGGAATAAGGCTTTAAGACCACAAGTTATGGAAGAAGGTGTATGGGGTATAGTCTCAAAAGAATTTATCTATAGGAAGGTGAAAAGATGATATTAAAAAAGTACAAAGAGATGCTGCTTGGTATCAGTATATTAGCTCTTTCCATTGCATATTTTTACACCACGACGTTATTTAAATTAAAAATTGAAACCACTTTCAATGCGAAATATATTCCATATTTGTTAGCAAGCATTGCTTTTATTCTTGGCGTTGCTCAGTGTATTTTCGGATATCGGGTTGCCAAAAGTTATAAAGTGACAGAGGAAGAGTCAAAGGATATAAAGGCAGTTATTTTGATGTTCGGTTTAATTGTGGTATATGTTGCGGTCCTAAGAAAGATTGGATTCTTAATTGATACAACTGTCTTAATGTTTATACAGATGATGTTATTATCTCCTAAGGAGAAAAGAAATATACCTTTCTTTGCAATTATTTCTGTTTGTGCTACAGTGATTATATATTATGCTTTCCGCTCAGGGCTTAATTTAATGCTTCCAAGCGGTCTGTTGGGTTAAGGGGGTAAACTATGGACTTAATTATAAATGGATTCATTGCGGTTCTTAATGTTCCGTCTATGCTCATGATATTCATAGGCGTTGTGGTAGGTATTTTATTTGGGGCTATGCCAGGGCTTTCTACTACTATGGCGGTTGCTCTGTTTTTACCTGTTACCTATGGTCTGGATTCAATTACCGCTTTCGCTCTTCTAATAGGCTTGTATATAGGTGCTATTTCCGGTGGTCTTATTTCAGCGGTATTATTAAGAATTCCGGGGACGCCGTCTTCTATTGCAACGTGTTGGGACGGACATCCTATGGCGGCCAAAGGTGAGGCAATGAAGGCTCTGGGTGCAGGTATTGTGTACTCGTTTCTGGGCACTGTTTTCAGTATTCTTATACTTATATTTGTCGCTCCACCGGTGGCAAAAATGGCAACAAAGTTTGGTTATTATGAGTATTTTTCCATTGCTTTATTTTCTTTAACCATGATTGGAACTTTAAGCAGCGGATCAATAGTAAAAGGTGTTTTTTCCGGTGTATTAGGTTTTATGTTTGCAACGGTAGGGATTGCTCCTGTAGATGCCACAGTTCGTTTCACCTTCGGGTTTAAAAACCTTTTAAGCGGTTTCCAGACACTTCCTGTGTTAATTGGTTTATTTGCGATTTCAGAGATTATAGCTGCAACAGAGACAGCTAGATTTTCTTGTGGTGAGATCATTACAATGCCAAATACCAGAGGCGTAAAAGGTTTTGGTTTCTCATTAAAGGAATTTAAGGAGCAGCGTTGGAATGCTTTGCGATCCGCAATGATTGGTGTTGGTGTTGGTATTCTGCCTGGTATTGGTGGTGGAACCTCCAATATCATTGCTTACACGGTAGCACAAAATCAGTCAAAGCACCCAGAAAAATTTGGCACAGGCATCCTAGATGGTATAGTAGCTTCCGAAGTATCCAACAATGCTTCTGTGGGTGGAGCTATGATTCCCCTTCTTACCTTGGGCATTCCGGGAGATGCGGTAACAGCCATTCTTCTTGGTGGACTGATGATGCATGGATTATCACCGGGACCATTATTATTTCAAACAAGCGCGAATTTGATATATTCTATTTTTGCGGCAATGATCATTGCTTCTGTTATGATGCTTATTCTGGAGTTTTACGGTCTTAGAATTTTTGTTAAATTGCTTGGTATACCAAAGCATATTTTATTGCCTGTGGTTTTTGCTCTTTGTATTGTGGGTGCTTATGGTGTCAACAGCCGTATTTTTGACATAGGAGCTATTTTGGTTTTCGGTATAATCGGGTATATATTCACCGCCTTTAAAATTCCCACAGCTCCATTTATTCTTGGATTTATTTTGGGACCCATGGCGGAAACTAATTTACGAAGGGGTTTACAGCTCTCGAAGGGAAGCTATACTCCATTTTTTGCAAAACCTATTTCAGCCTTTTTTATTGCGGTAACGGTATTTTCTCTGATTTATAGTATCATAAAAGAAATAAAAAAGAAGAAAGCTGCGGAGTTAAGAAGCGAAGAGGTGTAACGCAAAGCAAAGAACTTTTGGAGGAGTGCTATGGAAAAAGTTTATTTGGTAAATGTCGATGATAATGTGGTAACTGCTTTGGAAACGATAGAGAAGGGCACTGTAGAGTTGATCGGCATAAAAAAAGGAGAGATTCTTTTTGTTAGTCAGCATGTTGCTCAAGGTCATAAGGTTGCGTTATGTGATATTTGTAAGAATGATGGAATCATAAAATACGGAACTAAAATTGGTGTGGCTACACGAGATATTAAAAAAGGACAGTGGGTTCATCTTCACAATATGAAAAGCTGTTATGATGAGCGGTCTTCTAACATTGATGCTGTGACAGGAAAGGTGTTGGATACAAAATATGAATAAAAAAGGTTTTTCATCAGAAGTATATAGTCAAATCTCCTGGCAGGGATACGCTCGTCAAAACGGAAAAAAGGGTATTCGAAATAAGGTTCTTATCATCTATACAGTGGAATGTGCTTCTTTTGTAGCAAAGCAGATAGCGCAGATAATAGGACACAAGGATATTGATGTAGTAGGATTTACAGGTTGTTGTGATAATGAATATGCCGTAAGAATGTTGATTGCATTAATTAGACATCCCAATGTGGGTGCAGTTTTGGCAGTAGGATTAGGCTGTGAATATGTACAACCACATACATTGGCCGAAATTGCTCGAAAAGAGGGAAAGGTTACTGAAAGCTTCTATATTCAAGACGTGGGTGGCACAAAAAATGCTGTGGAAAAAGGAGTAAATGCAGTCAGCGAAATGCTTAGGCGGTTAAAGGATACCCCCAAATGCTCCATGAGCATAAAAGACTTGGTTGTAGGCTGTGAGTGTGGGGGTTCAGATTATACCTCGGGACTAGCAGGTAACGCTACAGCAGGCAAATTTTTTGATTATCTGGTGGATTTGCAGGGAATTGCTATTTTCGAGGAAATTGTGGAAGCAATCGGATTACAGGATTATCTGATGAGCCGTGCTGCCACTGATGAAATCAGAAAATTGATTGGTTGGACCTATGATAAGGCTTTAGATCATTGCAAATCCATTCATCAATTTGCTATTTCTCCCGGTAACTTTATGGGAGGCCTTTCCTCTATAGAAGAAAAAAGCATGGGCAGTGTTGTGAAAAGTGGCAGTAGGCCAATTGTAGGCGTGACGAAGGTTTCTATTCCACCTACTCATAAAGGTTTGTGGCTTTTAGACAGTACTCCTGATCCTTATTTTATGGGTTTTGGAAAAACAAATCCCAATGATAGTGAGGGGCTTATGGACTTAATTAGTTGTGGTTGTCACATAGTCTTTCTGGTAACAGGACGGGGCAGTGTGGTAGGAAGTGCTGTTGCTCCTGTCTTGAAAATTACAGGAAATACAAAAACATATGAGACAATGAGAGATGATATGGATTTTAATGCTGGCGCCTGTATCTCAGGAGAAAAAGATCTAGATGAAATGGCGTTGCAGCTACTTGAAGATGTCATTTCTGTTTGCCAAGGTAGAGAAACTAAGGCTGAAATTTTGGGTCATAAGGAATATTATATTCCTTACAAATATCAGGATGTAGAAAGTCTGCAAAAGAGGTGCAGTTTTCAGTAAAAATTATAAAAGTAAGTTGTATACAGTTAATATGGTTTAATATATCAGGATTCTTATCATTTGATAATATGTGCTGATGTAATTACATTAAAATACATTATATATAAATTTAATAGTAGAATTTTCAGGAGGGTTTACAGATGACTTCAAAAGAACGTGTCATCGCAGCACTTAATCATAAAGAGCCGGACCGGGTACCGCGTGGTGAGAATGCATTTAATTCCGTGTATTTTGAACAGGTAATGGGTTATAAAACTTTGTGTTATGGCGGCTGGGATGAATTAGAAGCTCTTTGGGCAGGAAATAGAGATAAAATTGTAGCAGACTATGTTGATGCTATCGTGGGTTTGACTAAAAAAATGCAATGGGATTATATCAGGGTTCCGGTAGCTCCTAAAAAGAAGGACTATTCAGGGTATAAGCGTATATCCGAACGCTTATTTGAAGATAATACAGGAAAGAAATTTCACTTTAATCCTGAAGCGGGAAATGTCGTCTGCCCTGATTCTTATAATACTGATATTACAATTGATGATATTGTAGAGGATCCTAACTTTTCAGTTGATGAATGTGAGATGGAAATAGCAAAAGCGATTATTGATAAGCTTGGTGACACGCATTTTATTATGGGACGCCCTTCAATAGGAGGAACTTTTCCATACCTAAACACTGTAGGGATGGAAGAATACATGATCAGAATGATTACAGAGCCTGAGTTTGTTCATAAGCTTGCAGATATTGAATGTAAAAAAGCTATTGCTTATATCGACGCGTTTATGGATATCGGATGTGATGGCATCATGGTGACAGAAGATTATGCCGATAATAAAGGGATTACAGTAGGTGTACAACGGTATGAAGAATTTATCATGCCCTATTTAAAACGTGTTTGCAATGCTGTTCATAGTCGGGGTGCATATTTTATCAAGCATACCGATGGTGTGATGTGGGACATATTAGACTCTTTTGTTGAAATGGGTATTGACGGATGGCATGGAATTCAACCAAGTGCGGGCATGGATATTAAACGTCTTAAGGAAAAATATGAAGGAAAATTATGCCTGTTTGGAGGTATGAATGTTGAAACTCTTATTGCAGGTACACCGGAAGAGGTCAAGGCGGAGGCTGTTTATGCAATGAAGCACGGAGCACCCGGCGGAGGTTTTGTTCTCACGGGTGGAAATATATTAGAGCCGGGAGTAAAGCCGGAAAATTATTATGCTGCGATAGAAGCATGGAAGGAATTCGGGAATTATCCAATTAAAATAGACTGAAGAATTAATCAATGATAGATAGTAAGATTTACTGAGGAACATATAGCATATTGTTTAAAGCTATCAGCTTTTGGGTAAAACTAAGCCGGTAGCTTTATTATTTTGTCTATAAACGGAGTGGTAGCTGTGCATATTGAGGGGATAGTGGCAGAAGGATTATTTGTGATAAGATTAAATAGATTTGAGGCAATTATAGATATTAATGGCAATGACGAACTGGTTCACGTACCCAATACCGGCAGACTACGGGAGTTACTTCTGCCGGGTGTGCGGGTACTGGTCAGAGGCTTCAATAATCCAAAGCGCAAGACGCGGTTTGGACTTCTTTTAGTGGAAAAGGAGGGTATATGGATATCTATCGACTCAGCGAATGTTCCGAATAGAATCGTTCACGAAGCTCTGATAAATAAAGAAATTTCGCGTTTTAAAAGATTTGAGCAAATTAAAAGAGAGGTAACAATGGGAAAAAGCAGATTTGATTTTGCTTTGTTTTCTACAAATCAAGAGTACTTTTTAGAGGTTAAAGGAGTAACATTGGTTGAAAATAGTAAGGCCTATTTTCCCGATGCACCTACCGAAAGAGGTACACGGCATCTAAATGAGTTAATACAGTTAAAAGAATCAGGAAAGGGTGCAGGAGTTATTTTTATTATACAACGCCAGGATGCGGATATGATCACTCCTAATGATAGAACGGATAAAGCATTTGGG
>JBFWMP010000025.1:0-27453 GCA_050251575.1 Clostridia bacterium | reverse complement strand
GATGATATATCACATGTTACTGTTCTTCTGGCTCATGAATATTAAAACTTATGGTTTGATTAATTGTCTCATAAGGGCTTTGAGTTACATTCAAGGCCCTTATTTTTTTTCTCTTGATTTATAATAGGATAATCGTTATAATTTATATATAGTATATTTTTTTTATCAGGGGAGCATCATAAGCGACCCATCTGACCAAAGTCCCTGTATAGGGCAGATTATACAATATAATTAATTATGCGTGAAAAGCTTATTGATTTATAAATCAATAAGCTTTTTTTATATTCAATTCAAATGAAGGGGTGAAGGTATATGTTTCAAGAGCTATTTATTGGCTGTAATGTGCCAATACCGTAATCATTTGTATTTATTGGTACAGATGATTTTCTATTTTAAATTTAATTAAGGGGTGAAGGTAATATGGAAAATGTGCAGAATCAATCACGCTTTGACAGGTCGTTATATAACGATAAAAAACAAGGTGCATATTTTACTGACCTGGAAAATGCACGTCTAATTGCAAGCTTCTTTGAATTTCCTGATGAAGAGGTTTGTTGCTTGGAACCTTCCATTGGTGACGGTTCAGCTGTAGCGGCTATCACTGGAAAGGATAAAGGAAATAATGTTACTATATTTGGAGCAGAAATTAACCGGGAAAGGTATAACGTTGCAAAAAATAATCCGCATATAGACTATGTGGTTATGGCTGACTTCCTGCAGGGGTTTAAAATGACGAATGGAAAATGTAGCTTCTGCATGGCTAATCCTCCTTATGGCAAATCTATGCTGGGCGAAAGATATGAGAAAGCGTTCTTACGAAGAATAGATAATTATATGATGCCGGGAGGAATCCTTTGTTTTATCATTCCCTACTATGTGTTTCTTGATGATGATACTTTTGCTCAAATCTTTACAAACAGGTTTGACATCCTCAGTATTTTGAAATTCAGGCAGCCGGAATTTAATAAATTTAAGCAAGTGGCTGTTATTGCTGTTAAGAAACAAAAAAACTCTCCAAATAATGAAATGGCCAATCAAATTGTGCAGTATATCAGTAATATTGATACTGTCTATGAAATTCCTTTAAATGTTCCAAACAGAATTAAAGTTCCACCTTCAAGCTCATCATCTATTGCGGTTTTTGAAGGAACAGGAGTGGATTTGGAAGATATTAAAAACCTTCCCAATTCATCGAAACTCTTTAATCTCTTTGCAGAAAAAACATTCTTTGCTGATTCTTTTTCTAAATTAGGGCAGCCGCCTATCCTTCCCGGTAAGGACCATCTTTATCTGCTGTCTGTCTGCGGATATAGCGAGGGCAGAATGGGAAGTGAAGAAAATAAAGATGTTCATCTGTGTAGAGGTAACGTAATAGAAGGTGAAACTCGTACAGTGGAAAACCATCCTGATGGACGTGTAATTGTCAAAGTGAAAACCTATAAGAAAACTGTCGTAAATATCATTGAAAATGACGGTTCTATTACTGAATTAGCATAAGGGGGACGGTATATAATGAGATTAATACGAGCATTAGATACTGCTTATACAAGTATGTATGCAGTAGATATGGAAGCGGAAAGATTCTTATTCGGTACGATATTTTCCAACAAGGAAGCTACGCTTAAATCCGTTTGTGCCTGTATAAACCTTGGAGACAAGGCAAATATTTATGATACGGAAGATATCGATGCAGAATTGGATAAAATGACACCAATTACTTATTTCAGGGGTGAGAAAGCCAAATATCTTGTTCCGTTGGAAAGAATAGAAAAAGGTAAACAGACTTATTATGCCTCTCTTTTGATACATGATGATCTGAAAGACATATCCGGAAAGTACTTTATTGTGTGGGATGATATCAAAAAAGCTCTGTACAATAAACTGATAGGGATGTTTAATTTACCTCTGCTTGAAGAATGGACCGAGTATTTATACCAAACGCTGTTAAATAACGGACACCTAGCCAAGATGGAAATATGGACTGATGAAGATTATGACTTGTCGGTGAATACCTCAATGATTAATCTGGACTTTAAAAATATTGAAGTATTTCGATTACATCTTGGTGAGCAGCAGTTGAAATCTATTATCTCTGATGGGTTATCTTCCGGAATAATAAATATTTCAACTATTGACCAAAAAAAGCTAGGTGTCAAAGACCTAGACAGCTATTTCTCAAATTACGGTCATACTGCCGTTAGCAATCTAATGAATAAAATTAAGCCTCTTTCAGAGCTTGTCGGACGTGTAAACGTCATATTCAAAAAGAAAAAGCTTTTTCCAAAGCAAGCGATGTTAGTTAACGGGGTTGTTTCATTGTTGAATAAGTCGGCATATGCAATTATAAACGCCGGCATGGGATGTGGTAAATCGTTCATGGCTATAGCCTCCGTTGAGAAATATATGCAGGATATAGTCAGAAAGAAGGAACCTGAATTATCTGCCGGTAAATTATCCAAAAAAACTGCATATAGGGCAATTATTATTGCTCCCGGCCACCTGCTGAAAAAGTGGGAAAGAGAGATCCTTGATGAAGTACCTTTGGCGAAAGTCCAAATTTTAACAGATATAAGCCATGTAGTAAAACTTGCTAAGATGGCAAGAACTAAACCGGATGGTAAGTATTATTACATTATTTCCAAGGACTTTTGCAAACTGGATTATCAAAAAAGACCTGCAGTGCGCAAGTACACAAAAAAACGAATTAACTATGTTGAATGTGCTCACTGTGGGGATGTCTCCACTACTCTATATCACTTTAAAACAAATGGTAATGTTTGTCCCATTTGCAAGGAAATTAATTCAGAAGGAAAAGGTACTCTAATTATCAAAGATGCAGGTTATACAATGGATGGGTGGATTTGTCCCTCTTGCGGTGAAATTCTTTATCCTGCAAATAAGAAGTCGCTTAAATTAGATGCGGATTACGAAGGTGATCGTACTTTTCCTCTTGATATAAGTGATTTTGAGGGAGAAAAAGAAGTCAACTCTTCTTGCCATAACTGCGGCTGTGCTTTGTGGGAGCCCAATATTACAAACTTAGGGGATAATAATAAGGCTAATCCATGGGTACGCATCTCTTATTGGCGAAATAAGAGTAAAAAAGGTACAAAGACTGTATGGGTTCATAAAAAATACCTGCAGCATTACATATTAGAGAAGAATCTTACAGAAGGGGAATGGAGTTATGTTAAACAGCAGATGTCTAGAAAGATTGCACCCGCTACATACATCAAAAAAAATATCCCGAAGAACTTCTTTGATTTTCTGATCTGTGATGAGGCGCAACAGTATAAGGCAGGGGGCAGTGCCCAAGCTAATGCCTTCCATGTGCTGTGCAAAGCATCAAAGAAACAACTGATACTAACTGGTACGATAATGGGTGGAGTAGCTCAAGATCTCTTCTTTACATTATTTCGCCTTGACAGCTCCCGTATGCTTCAAAGAGGGTTTAAGTATACTGATGTAATCAAGTTCAGCGAGCAGTACGGCGTGTTGGAAACGGAATATGAGTTTGGAAATAGTGATGAGTATTATAATACTTCATCAAAAGGAAGGCAGATGTACACACCGGTTGTGAGACCTGGTATATCTCCTCTCCTGTATTCTCATTTTTTGCTGGACACGGCGGTATTTATGGACTTGACGGACCTTGCAGCTTTCCTTCCTAAATTCAGTGAAAAGACTATACGTGTAGAAATGTCGGAAAAAATGCGCTCAGTATATCATAGTACTGCAAATTGCTTCAAAAGACTTATGAGGGATAAGGGTGGGAAGAAATTAATATCTACTATGCTGCAAACACTTCTTGCCTATCCGGATAAACCTTTTGGATTTGAGGAGATTCGGCATCCATTGACCGGCACACCAATTATTCACCTTCCTGACTTGGATAAGGATACTCTATATCCTAAAGAGGAAGCTTTGATTAATCTGATTAATCAAGAATATTGGGAAGAGAATAGAATGTGTGTTGTCTATACAGCGTTTACGGGCGAGAAAGGTGATAAGGATACACAGCCAAGATTGCAGGAGATTATTGAAAAACATTGCAACCTGCAAGGTCAAGTCGCTATTCTTAGGAGTACTACCGTTAATGCATACAAAAGAGAAGAGTGGCTGAAGAATGCATCGAAAAAAGGGATTAAAGTGATCATCTGCAATCCTAAACTTGTTGAGACAGGCTTGGATTTATTGGACCATCCGACCCTGATTTTCTACAGCACAGGATATAGTTTATTCACGCTTTGGCAAGCTTCACGCAGGGCATATCGTTTAAATCAAAAAAACAAATGCCTTGTCTATTATCTTGCATATAAAGGTACTTTGCAAGATGAGTGTCTTAAATTGATGGCGGAAAAAAAGTGTGCAACAGCAGCCATTCAAGGACAATTTTCTTCTGAAGGACTTGCTGCAATGGCACAAAGCGTCAATCCTCAGGTTGCACTTGCTTCTGCTCTGTCAGAAGGCAGTTCCGTTATTGATGATGTTATGGAAGCAATGTTTGCTAAAATTAATGAAACAAACAATGCAGCGGCTCTATCCGATGAAGACCGGGCATTTCTTGAAGAACTCGAGAAAGATAAAGACCGCATATCCGATGTCATCAACAACTTGGATATTAATATGCCTATATTAAATACAGAAAATACTCGACAAGCTGATTCTGTTTCTATCTTTAGCTGGCTGAAAAACATCGTTATATCGACCAATAAGCTCGCTTCTGAGCAGGATGAGAATATAAGGCCTAATAAAGAAGAACCGAGCCTTGTCATCATTGACAGTGAAGAAATTAAAAATAAGAAATCACGTAAAAAAGTCTTTGAAGGACAGGTAGCACTGTTTTGATTTATTGGTAAATATTATTGATTTTAAATAAGTTTTATGATAATATAATTCCAATGAATTATTATTTTTATTAGGTTGGCATTATAAGCTGGCCAGTGACCAAAGTCCCTGTATAGGGCAAATTATGACAATAAAATATTATTATGTGCGAAAAGTCTATTGATTTCTGTCAATAGACTTTTTTTGTATCCAAATTTATTTAATTAAGGGGGAAGGTATATGTCAACTACCAAAACAGCTGTAAGCTGGGAAACCATGGAGAAAGTGAATTTGAATGAGCTTGTGAAGGACTTTGAAGTTTTGTATCCGATGCAAGGGACTAATCCTTGTATTGATAAAATCATAGGTTTTTTTCAATGTCTGTTTCAAGAAGCTCAAATCAAAGGGAAAATCAAATCAACTATTAACGGCTTTGAATTTAAAGCAGTTGGTATTGAAACTTCCATGGTCCTTGATATCTCAAATGAATCTAATCTTGCATACGCACTAAACGACCCTAACCTAAAAGTATTCTATAAGGATGAAAACGGTAATTGGGAAGAAGTAACGTTAATCAAGCAAGATTTGTCCGCAATGTTTTATCATGTAGTAACAAAAAAAGGTAAAAAGGTCTATAGCTGGACAATGACAAGACCATCTTGTGAAATTCTAATTAGAAGATAATAAAGTGAGGAGGAAGGTTTATATGTTAAAATTAAGTAGAAAAAATTTAGTGGGTGCAGTAGAGAAAGTAGTGAATACTACAGAAAGCAATAGTACTCTACCAATATTGAAATGTATTCAAATGAATACAGATAAGGGGCAACTTGTTTTAAACAGTACCAATCTAACAGTATTCTCACAATCAAAGCTTCCTGTAGAAGGGACTTTGACTGAGCCGGTCTGTATAGATGGTAAGTTTTTTTATGATTTTGTCCGTAAAGTAGATGGGGAAACGGTTACAATTGAAATTAAAGAAAATACTGCACATATCGTTTGTGGTGCGGTAAATGTAGATGTTCAAATACAAAATGCCAGTGAATTCCCGGATGCTTTTAAGCAGGACACTGATGATGTTAAAATGGTCATGAATGAAGATTTATTTGCAAAGGCTATTCGTCACGTTGTATTTGCTGTTGGCACGGATTCCTCAAAACCGCTTTTGCAATGTGTGAACTTTGTATTGGACAACTCTTTGCTGACACTGGCAGCAGTAGATGGGTACCGTGTTGCGGTTTACAATACATCTGTCGAAACAGAGCACTCTCAAGTAAAAAAGTCTATTAATGTTCCGGGTGATGCATTGAAACTTGTTACTTCGATACTCTCTAAAGAAAAGAGCAGCGATAGTAAAATTACACTGACTTTTACTCCTAAGTTTCTTACAATAGAGCATTTAAACAGTAAGTTTATAATTAAATTGTTTGAAGGAGAATTTTTAAACTATACCTCTTTTTTGGGAGCAGAGTGGAAAACGTGTGTTAATATCAGCCGTCAAGAATTTATTAATGGATTGGAGCTTCTTGACCTGTTCAAGACAAAGGAAGGAACGATTGCGATATTAAACATGACTGATGGCAACTTAAATCTAAATTCTTTTGGGGATAACGGTAATATATCTAAAGACATTCCTGTTGAAATACAGGGAGAAGATCTCAAAATTTGTTTTAGAAGCCAATATATCGGTGATGTATTAAAAATAATTGAAGCGGAAAAGGTGAATATGCTGTTTTCAGGACAATTGAAAGCCAGCATTATAAAACCAAACGCTGAAAATTACAATTACTTGTATCTGGCATTGCCGATAAGAATGAGAGACAAAGAATAATAAATACTAAAATAATTAATCTTATACACTAGGTTGGGTTATCCTGACTTAGTGTATTTTTTTTGTTTATTTATAATTAATTTTTTAGAAACCTAGAGTTTGAAGTTGTCGATAATTTTTTTCTTTGCTTCGTTTGATTTTTTCCGATAATACTTGACAAAAATTCGCTTTAATTGCTACATTTTAAGTATTTATAGGGAATGTATATACATTACCAAATACTTAGAGGGGGGAATACATGTGTTTTTTGTATCTCAGAGAAAGAAAAATATCATGAAAAGAATTGTTTTATTAACTCTTATCACAGTTGTTTTGTTAGGGTGGTCTACAGTCTTTGCTGATGGACCATTGGACTGGCAAGCAACTGGTAAAGCTGGAAAAGAAATTGTAGATCAAACAGAAAAACAAATTGCTGAAGTTGGCGTTTCCATTCATGTAATAATACAGGCTGTTTTATACATAGTTGCCTTTTTGGCTCTTATGATTCATGGAGCAAAACACTTCTTTTCAGGCAGCAACAGCAATAAAAAATCGGAACTTAAAGATGAGCAGTTTAATATGTTAAAAGGTTCGGCTATACTTTTTGGCGCAGGATTTATTTACACTCTTCTTTACACTCTGTTTTCACAATTCGGCAAGTAATCTTTATAAAAATTATAATAATCTTTTTACAAAGAGGGGTATTGCTATCCCTCTTTTACTATAAGGAGATGAGAGTGATGGGAAGATATAATATCCCAAGACCATTTAAAGGTGAGACGAGGTACTTTTACTTTCTTACCAAAAAAGCACTTATATACACTTCTATTGGTTCGGGTATCGGTTTGTTGTTTTTAAAATTACTTATGGATGCAGGCCACCCAATAACCGGTATTGTTGTGCTAGCCGTTTTTGTTATTCCATCATATATTTTCGGGAGTATTTCTTTTCCAAAAGACAGTGAATACAATGGCGGAGAAGATTTAGATAAAGTATTTTTTAGGAAACTTAAAAAAATGTTGAATAAGTATATTTATGTGACAGATGGAAGAAGGGAGGGTTAGTAGTACATGAGTATTCTGGCTAAATACGCAAGAATTATTACTTTTGTTATTCCAATTATTTTCGCCTTAGTATTCGGTGGAATGTATCTTTATAATCTATTTAAGAAAAAGGGATTGATAAAGAAAAAAACAAAAGAGGAAAAAGAAACCGATTTAAGAAAAGTTAAAAGGCTACCGATTGAAAATTTTAATGTAGTTGAAGATATCAAGGATAATTATATTGTTACAGATAATGGTACCCGGTTTACGACTGCTTTGTCATGTACCGGCGTTGCTTTTGATTATCTTTCCCCGCTTGAAAGAAAAGTGGTGGAGGATAATTACATAGGATTTTATAATATGCTGGATTGGTCGATCCAGTTATATATCCAAGGGCGCTTGATGGATGTTGAAAGCAATCTTTTCTATCTTCAAGAAAATTTAGATACGATTACAAAAGAATACGATAACATGATTAGTCATCGAAAAAAACTAGCAGCTATTATTGGTGATCTTAAAGAGACTTCACCAGCACGTTATGTTTCTTACCTTGAAGAATTGGAAGAAACGGAGCGTTCTATCAGGAGTTTGGAATATCAGATAAATCATAAAGAAGAAGAAATTGCTTACGCAAAAGCCGTGGCATCTCCAGAATCGCAACCTCAATTTGATTCACATATTATTTTCTCACATGAATACAGCGCTGATGATTTTACTACAGAACTTTCGCCGGATGAGATATTCAAAAAAGCAGCAGATAGCCTTGATACGAAGGCAAGCAATACTGCAGGTGTAATGAAGAGGACAATGACGGAATGCGAGCAGCTGACAAAACAACAGATGGCAGAAATATTATATCGTGCATATAACCTGAGTGATGCCGATATTGTGCCTTTTAAAGAAATTCTAAAGACGTCTGCTTTTGACCTGTTTACTACTACAGACTACTTTGAAGAGTCTAAAATCCGTTATACAGCCGAAGCGATCAAAAAGGATTTGGAACAACCTACGAACACGGAGGTATCAAAAAGTGCCTAAATTATTTGGTAAGAAAAAAGAAGTGCAGCAGGACAATGATAAACCAAAGCAAGAAAATATACAAAATACTAAACAAAAGGTGAAGAAGAAACCTGTTTTTCTATCCAATATGAAAACGGTTAAAGATGTTATTTGTTGTAAAAACGTAAATCCCCTTCCGGATGACCATATACAAATTATTAATGCCAAAAAGATTTATGCACGAACATTATATGTTAGTGAATTACCTCGGCGCTCATCCTTTGCTTATACTTTTGAGCCGATATTAAAATATGGGCATTGCAATGTTTCTATATTTATACGACCCGTGAGAGAAGGAAAGTCTATAAAAGAGCTTAATGATACTATTGTTGACCTTGATTCTGAAAGAATAATGGCGCATGGTAAGGATATTAATAGAGAAAGACGACTAACAAAGCTCCTCGGTGAAGCCGAGTCCCTTGCGGAAGCTATTGACAGCGGTGAAAACTCGTTATTTGAAGTATCCGTCCTCATAACTTTGCACGCAGAAAGTTATGAGAAACTCAATAAGTTAACGGATGATTTAAGAAATAAGGCTAAAGAAAGAAGTGTACTTCTTTCAAGCCCTTATGCAGACCAAGAAAGAGCCTTTTTAAGTAATTTACCAATTAACAATAACTTAATTGGATACTATCACATGATGGATAAATACTCTGTTGCAACCTTGTTCCATTATACTAAAGGTAAATTCGGCCATAAAAAGGGTGCTACACTTGGAAGAAATATGGACACTCATCAGCTGGTAAGCTACTATCTATTTGACCGTACTATGAATGCATATAATCTTATCATCAGTGGTATGACACGTTCGGGTAAATCAGTTACAGTTAAATTGTTAGCACTCAGAAGTTGTACTCCTGGAGGTATAGAGTTTATTGCCCTGGATCCTGAAGGGGAATATGGATTTTTAGCTGAAGCATTGAATGGAGTAAACATTGAAATATCTAATGAAAGCAACACAATTATCAATCCTTTTGAACTCGATGTGGAGTATAAAAAAGATAAGTATACCGGTAATGATATTCCTTACATGGATCTCACTGAAAAAATCAGTATCGTTACTTATAACATTCTTACTATGGCGCGCGGTTCTGACCCTGAGAATGCACCAGTTAATGAGATAACAAGAGGAATTATCAGCGACGTAGTCAAAGAGGTTTATTCAAAAAGAGGCTTTTCTCATGGGGATGTAGAGAGCCTGTATATCCCAGGTACCCGTCAAAAGAAAGAAATGCCAACATTAGGCGATTGGTATAATGAATTGCTTTCAAGGGAAGCCCAATATGAATCTCCAACATTTAAGCCGCATTATGATTATTTGATGATTGTTATGAAAGACTATGTCCGTTCACAAAAAGGAACAAGACTATATTTTGATGGTCAATCAACGGTGGGTAAATATCTAAAACCGGGCACACCATTTGTAAATTTTGATATTCATTTATTACATGAAAAGTATGAACGACCTATCGTGCAATCTATTCTCATTGATTGGATGTGGGAGTGTCGTATTAAGAAAAACAGTGAGGATCCTTTAAAAGCAAGGCAATTGGTTGCATTTTTTGATGAGACTCACTACCTGCTGCCGTACAAGGAAGCACGTATAAGTTTAACCAATTTCTATCGTAGGGCAGGAAAAAAGAATGTTGCTACCGTTACAGCTACGCAGCGCTTAAACGATTATTTGCAATATGAGGACTGTCACGCAATCTTTACCAATGCTACAACAAAAATTCTTTTAAGACATGATATAAAAGAAAGAGACGCGTTAAAAACACTTATGAACGTTACTGATGTAGAGGCTGAAAATATTATCTCTGCGAACAAAGGAGAGGTATATGTTGTATCGGGTAACTCAAAGGCATTCGTAAAGATAGATATTCTTCCTTCTGAGCAGTTGATTGTAGAAACCGATATGGGTATACGCCAAGAGCTTGCAAAACAGCAGGTAGACCAGCAAGATAATGACAGTACAAAGAGGGTGAATTAAATGAATCTAGCTAAAAAATCAATAGTTTTGATTATTCTTTGCTTTCTTGTAGTTAACTTTTTTTCGTTTAATGTCGCCTATGCCGCTTCGGAACAAGAACCAATTATTTTACAAGGGTTTAAGCATTTATTTAATGGTATTGGTTATTTTGGCAATAAGATTCTTCAAGCATTAGGAAGTGACTTGGACACTACTATTTATAATTATAACCCGACTTCTGGAAAGACTTCGATGTTCCAAGTAAATTTTATGGACGGCAGTGAAAGCCCGTTTAGTCAGATAGGATTAGATTTAAATGCTATATTTACTTCTATTGCACTTATCATGATGTTCCTCATCCTGAGATGGAAGGGGGGCAAATTGATGTTTAATCTTAATACCAGGAATAAAGTTGACTTTAATGAAACTTTAATTAATTATGTTGCATCCTTTGCGTTGATTTTTTTCATTCCTATGATTATGAACTTTGTTCTATTTATGGTGGACAAATTTGTCCAAGCCTTATATCCCAGTTTTATTCCTGGTGGGGGGTTTATTTCTGCCATAGCGGAAGGTACAACTTTTGCTGATTCTATTGTGTATGCAGGTACGGTTATCATGTCCGTATATTTTGTATTTGTTTATGCAACGAGGGCAATGCATATTGTTTTGTTTTTCTTTATGTTCCCGATAATGGCAACTTATATGAACAGTCCTAAATTCAAACAGAATTTTGACACTTATATCAGTGATATGAT
Source organism: Clostridia bacterium (assembly GCA_050251575.1). GTDB lineage: Bacteria > Bacillota > Clostridia > SK-Y3 > SK-Y3 > X23. The sequence continues at coordinate 15,990 of JBFWMP010000025.1, read as the reverse complement.
TTCCACAATTGCTATTCAACCGATAGATGCTGCTCTATTTTACGGCTTAGCAAGTCTTTTTGCAGCAGGCGGTGCGCTTTCAACAGGTGACGTAGGTTTCTTAAAATTAGTAATTGTTTCCGCAATTATCCCGTTAAGAGGAATAGCAAAAAAATATCTCGGTTGCTCTTCCGGTTCTTTAGCAAGCGATATGTTGGGGGTTGCGGGAGTTATGGGTGCAACTAGCTTAGCCACTGGTTTTGTAAAAGGTGGCAAGTCTTTCTTTGGAGGAGTTACCGACGGGGCTACAGATATAAAAGCCGGCAAGGATGTATTGAATTCTTTCGCGCCGGAAGCAGGGGGAGTTGCCGCTGGTTCTGCTGGATCTACCATGGCTGGTGGAGAAGGAGTATTACCTTCTTTATCACGAAATTTCTCTAGCCAATCTCCTGATATTTCCGGTTTTATGAATAACCAACGGCGGACATCTGCAGCTGGACCTGCCAGTTATACTAATCATGATGGTGTAATGACTCCTATAAAAAATCCTATTGAAGCACATAATCAGCTCACAAAAAGAGGTGCTGGTAAGATTGCAAGAAGTGCTTTTGGTGCAATGGGCGGTATTGCCGGCGGTGCTACAGGAATGGCAATGGGTTCTTTAATGGGGCCTACGGGCATGATTTTGGGTGCGAACATAGGCGGTGCTCTAGGTGGTGGTCTCGGTGAATTAAGCGGTGCAGGGATGGGTCTTGTTTATAATCCTTTCGAAAAAAATCCGTCTGCTAATACTGCTTCTAGCAGCGATGGAGAAAATAGTCCGGAAATTAATTCTTCTTTAACTGTAGCACAAAATGCCAATATCATAAGTCCTGATGCGTCTGCTTCTTTTGGGATGGACGGAGCTATTCCGGAAGGGAGTATCGGTATTGATGCTCCTGGGGCAAACAGTATAAATATTGAAGATGAATTTAAAAACCATGTTAATAATATGCCTGACAATATAAAAGAAAGCATTCTAAAAGATGCCCGCTCCCGTGCTAATACGACAATAGAACAATATAAAGGCAGCGGATATGACAGTGATACTCTTGAAAAAATGCGTCCAAAGGTTGAAGAAAATTATGCCTTTCAGAGTGCAACGGATTATGCTTTCGGTCAGTTGAAAAAAAGTGACTACAATATTGACCAGGCAGCTTTAGATAATATGAGTGATAAAATGAAAGAAAATGTTTATAGAAGATTTGAAGAAAAAATGAATGAGTTTAAAAATAAAGACTATTCCGTTGATTTTAACGAAGTTATTTAGGAATGATTGAAGTGGGGATACTGTTATGTCTAAAAATATGCTTGTTGATGTTGCGAAAAACAAAATAAAGAAAGTTATCCTTACAAAGCTTGTATTGCCTGTCATACCCCCAGTATTAGCACTTATCGTTGCTGTCACTTTACCCTTAATGCTTATAGAATCCGTAAAGGATGGATTCAATCAATGGTTTAGCGGAAAAGAATCACGGTATGAAAACATGAATGAAGCATTATCCGAATGGGTAAGTACCCTGGATGATACTGTTCAGCTAGGAGAAGGCTATGTATCTAAGAAAGCTATAAGCAACTATATTGCTGCCGAGAATGAAACCTATTTTGCTGACGTCCCTATGACTGTCATTGAAAAAATCTCCGTCGAGATCAATGATACTCGAGAGGGATATGATGACGAATATGAATATGAAAATGAAATTGACTATAATCTTAATCTAGCTAGTAACACATATGAATATAAGCTGCCGTGGCAGGTTCTCACCGTAAAGAATACATTACTAGAACTCCCTTATAGCAATAGCTTTAAAAATAAAATGATTGAATTATATAGTTCAAAATTTTATGGTTTGCTGACTTTAAAAGACGATGAAGAATTAACACGAAAAAAGCTTGAAAAATATTTAAAAGGCATAAATTATACCTATCGTCCTGATATGGGAAGTCCAAGTACAGACTTTGCTTATAAAAAGAAAATACATATTGTCAAAAGAGTTAAAGTTAAAGGTGAAGAGTATACCCGAACAACTATTACCACACGAGATGTTGTGTATCCTCTTCCGTATTTCAATAAAATAGTATCTCTGATGGATAATGATTATCTTGAATATGAAGAAAAAGCCGTAACTACAACTGAAAGCGATTCATGGGAAGATTACTCGCGGACTATCACTACTACCATTACAGAGCCGGTATTAAAAAATCATGATTCGGAAATAGATTACTATAGATATGTTAGCAATCTTGAGGAAAACAATTTGCATGAAGAGGATATCTCTTTCATCAGAGAAACTATTAGTTGTCTTCCTGGCGGGGAAGAAATTGTTTCAAAATATGACCGCTTATTACTTTATGACTTTAATCGATATGACCCCTACTACGGAGTAGAATCCGGATATGGAGAGTTTATAATTAATGGAGATGGAATATTTCTATTTCCTTTAAGTAATAATGGGACCGTAAATATAACCTCCGGATTTGGTATGAGATTACATCCCGTAACACAAATTTATAAGCTTCATACCGGGATTGATTTACCGTGCAGCAGTGGTACTCCTGTATTAGCTTCATCTGATGGTGTAGTAAAACAAGCCGGGGATGGAGGGGGATATGGTAATTTAATTATTATAGAACATGCTAATCAGACAGAAACGTACTATGCACACCTTTCATCGTTTGCAGTCAGAACAAATCAATCAATAAGAAAAGGACAGGTAATTGGATATTCCGGCAATACGGGCTGGTCTACCGGTCCTCACCTGCATTTTGAAGTGCGTGTGGATGGCGCACCCCTGGATCCTAGTACGTATATAGGATTAAGTCCGAATGTTCCGGATGTATTGCCAGAAGAATTAACTTTTAGAGCAGTTAATAAGAATGCTTTAAAAAACTGGCTTAATACAGAGAGAAATTCACTATTGGCAGATGAACCGTATATTACTGAAATATTAGATGCTGCTAAGTCCTATAACGTAGATCCTCTAATTATGTTTGCTATAACAGGCCAAGAACAAGGATTTGTACCAAGAACAACTTCTAATGCAGCCACTATTGCTAACAACCCTTTTAATGTATATCACTCCTGGTATGAATATAATACTGATATCACCAATGCCTCTCGTATAGCAGCGGGAACAATTGTGAATTTGAGCCAAGATAATCCCGATGGAGTACATCCATTATTATGGATCAATCTGCGAGAAGGCCGGGGAGGATATGCAGAAGACCAAAACTGGTGGGTTGGTGTTTCCAGATTGTATAACCAACTAAAGACAGAAGTAGGATATTCTGATTAGGGGAAGGGGCATTTTTTGTGTTATTAAGGAAACCTATTTTTACTATAATAATTGCTTTTTTTCTTGCTATATTACTGATTGTTGCAACTTTTATATTAGAAAGCAGACAAGGCATCGAAAACAATGAAAATATGAATATTGTTGTGCAAGATCAACCGTTTAATAAACAGTTGGATTCTCAGATTAGAGAATTAAATCTAAAATCCCAAACAGAAGCATATAAGCGGAGAGGCTTTGGGAACATTGCTGAACATAACAAAGTCCTTTTCGCTATTGACAATTTTTTTGAGCTGCTCTATATGGATATGTATGAAGAAGCTTATAAGCTTCTGAATTCCGACTTTGCTAAGACCAAAGATATTAAAAATATTAATGAATTCAAAGAATATGTAAATCGACGCAGAATGAATAATATGACTTGTGATATTTTAAAGGCTGATAAAGGTAATAAATCTAATCAATATATAGTTCATGCGATCTCTTTAGAAAGAAGCGGAGGACAAAAATATTCTTCAGAACAGGAATTCAATAACTATTTAAGCAGCACTTTTCCTACTGAGATCATTACCGTAACTTTTGGTGATAATCAATATACCCTATCTTTTGAAGGATACGTGGAAAGCGTTGCTTTTAAAAATCAGAAGCTAAACAATGAAATAATTTCTATACAGCTGGATAGTGTAGATATTTATTCTGACTACTCGATATTGCATATAACCATAATCAATAACGGTAGCAATGGCATAAATGTCGGCAATTTGTTTTTCAATATTCTAGCTAAAGATCAAAATAATACTCTGCATTGGGCGGAACATCCTCCCAATAGTATAGATTATGAGTTATTGGAAAAACAATCAAAGAATATACCCGTGAAAATACCTCACTTACACGATACTATCAACGTGATTACTTTTAATTTCAATGATGATTATAATCCTATGTCGTTTGAACTTTAGATAATTGTCTATAATCCTGATTTTATTTGATAAAGTTGGAAACTGTTTAATATAGTCAGTAACTAGCTTCTTTCAAATACAGCCAATGACACTGTAAAGTCAGTTTATAATGATATATACAGCATATATGTTTGTTTATGACTTTATTAAACGAGTAATAATACCTGCATGGTTTACTATGCAGGTATTATTATGCTTTAGATATATTTCAACATAGCCAATATCTGATGCCTTTTTAATAAAAAAATAAAAAAAGTTGCAAAACCTATTTACAAAAATTACTTTTGAATTCTAAAATCATTGTAATATGTAATATGTTGTCGATAAGTGCAGTAAAGAGGGGTTGTAAATGAATTTAAAAGTTTTGTGGGCTTGCGGCAATGACCAATTTAATGAGGTTAAAGAAGAGTTTATTACTCTTTTGGAATCAAAAGGTTATAAGGTGGTTCTTGTTGAGAAATATCATAAGCTTGGTATCGTAAATGAACTAAAAAATACTCAATACGACTTACTAATCACCCAAGAATATCTTGAGAAAAAAGCCTTTGAAATTGAAATGCTTGAAGCTATTATTGAAAGCTATTCCGGAATGAGGACTCTTTTTATTATAGATAATCATGATGGTGACACATATGCGCAAAGACTTATTAATATCGGATTATCCGGCTCCGAAGGCGATGTCTTGTACTATACAGATTTATCTGCCAATGAGCTATTCAACCTTTATACTAATCCTAGAAAGAGAATGGAAGCTAAAATCTATCTTCATCTGACAAAAGCCGGTGATATTGACGATAATAAGAAAGTTGAGCAACACATTATCTCTAATATACTCATTTATCTAAATGCAGAAGATACGATAGAGAAAAAGCAGGCTTTATACGAACATATTTCTAGCCAGTATGATATGGAACAAAATCTATATATACTCCAGTTCTTTCCTGATAATTTGTTGCAGGATTTACATTCTCATCATTTAGTATCACTGTTTATCAATTCCAATGATACGGTAAATAACAAGGCTTCAAAGACCAAGATTAAAGATAACCCTGAATTACATAAACAAATCAAAGAATTAAAGAAGCAACTGGATATGGCGAAGAATCAAGACCCTAGGATAATCACTAAAGAAGTAGCGATATATGTTGACCGACCAGTTGTGCAAACTCCGGATGATTATAAAAAGGTAATATGTTTTGAGGGTCTGAATGGTACCGGTAAATCCACTTTGTGCATAAATGCTGCCGTTGACCTTATAAGGAAAGGTAAAAAGGTAGCTGTTATCGAAGCAGACCTTGAAAACAGGGCCGTCTATCATAATATAAAAATTGATGATATGCAAATGGATAAAACCTATAATGTATTCTTACACAACAGCCTAGAAATGGTGTTCCTTAATATAAAGAAAGATAAACTGCTTGATTATGCCGTAGTGAATAATAAGTATTACGACAATCTGTATTTGTTTTGTTTGGCGAATGATGCCACCTATATAAATAATCATTCATATAGCCGAACTTTAGACTTGAACGGACAAGAAACCGATTTATATTCCTTGTATGAACTATTAATTAAAAAAATAAAACCATATGTAGATGTTATCTTTATAGATACAAGCCAATATTTCTATGAACTTAATGAAGCACTATATAATCTTTGCGATAGTGTTATATACATAGTTGATAGCGATTATGTACGGATGAATAGGCATATGGAATATATTCAAGAGAAAAAACTTAGAAATGTTCCTTTAGGGCTATTCAAACCCGTTATAAATAAATTTAATAAGAATGCCGGCAGACCTCATTTTAACGAAATTTACGATATGCTATCAACAAAGTTAAATCCTTTTGATAGAAGTAAGACTATCCTTCTTCCTATAGAAGAATCAAGTATTATTCCCGTCATTCCATATGATGATGGTTTTGTAACTTGCAGCTGGGCGGGAGAGCCATACCTTGATTCGTCATTAATACGAGAAGATGTAAAAGAGCAGCTGTCGATATTATCTAATCTTATATATCAAGATACATATATTCCTGAAAGCGGTATAGGAAATAAGTTTCTAAAGGCATTAGGTATAAATAGGTTTTTCAAAAAGAGTTATTAAAAATATTTTAACTGAGGTATGCGGCATGCACGATAGTTTGATTTTAAAAGAAATTGAAGAAAGCTCCCAATTAGCAAAAGCCTACATTCTCTTTGAATCTTTATATAACAAAGATAAAGATACCGGAGAACATAGCCTCAATGTAGCTTTTATGCAAAAAATATTTCTCCAAGAGTATTATGAGGCCGATGATGGATATGTTGAAACAGGATTCATATGCGGCTTACTCCATGATATAGGGAAATTACGTATTCCTGATGCCATTTTGAAGAGCTGCAGCTCACTTACTAAATCAGAAAGAGAACTGATAACTAAGCATAGTTTATATAGTTCTAATATCCTAAAAAGGATGCGCTTTAGTGGGGAAATCATAAATGCTGCAGTATACCATCATGAACGTTGGGACGGTTCCGGCTATCCTTATGCATTAAGAAAAAACGAGATACCTTTTTTAGCTCGAGTTTTGGGTATTATCGATTCTTTCTGCGCTCTTACAGAGGATAGAACTTATAGGGAAAAATTATCTACAGAAGAAGCAATTCAGATTTTAAAAAACGAACGATATCTTTATGACGAAAAGATCCTAAACCTTTTTTTTATGAATATTGACGTTATTATAAATAGCCTAAACCATACGAGCAAGTATCCGTTTATAACTTGATTATGAGGAGGATTTAACCATATGAGAAAAAATTCCTTTAAGAAAATATTACCTTACATAGCCACTGGGTTATTGGCAATGAGTATTATGTTTTTCATCTACCAAAATGTAATCATTCCCAAGGAAATAACATCTCTAAAAAAGCAGTATGACGTTGATTATATTCCTAAGGTTACAATTATTAGAGCCATAGATTACATTGCAAAAGGAAGTAAAATACGTCCGGAGCAGGTTGAGGAGTTCCAGATGCTTGAACCATATATACTCGATGATGGTTTCAGTAAAGCGTCTGAGGTAGCAGGAAAGATTGCTGCTATTGATATTTACCCGAGAGAGCAGCTAGTGAACGGCAAGGTTATAGGTGGGGAAAATCTGGACCCTAGTATTAGAGAGATAGATATCAACGTTGAAAAAGACGGTTTCGTAATGAATAGTGTTAAGGCAGGTTCACTGGTAGATATTGAAGTTCATTATGGTAATGGAAAATATGATACCGTCATCTCTAAAATTAAAGTTCTTGAAAGAGAGTCAGAAAGAAATAAAAAAGATGATGGTAATGGCAAGGAAAACGAGACTTCAAACAAGGAATTTGAGCGTATCAAAATTCGGGGTACTGAAGAACAAAGACGTAATATCCGTATGGCAGAAGCTTTAGGCAAAATTAAGCTTAGTCTATATGTTAATGAAACACAACCTTCTTCAGTGGTTACTTTCAATATGACTGATGAAGAATATAATAAGCTACTGGAAGTACTTAAAAATAATTATTCAGATAGAGAAGATGAAAATAAAAATACCTTGGATGATAAGGTAAAAGTTGTGTCAAAAGAAAACTCTGATGAAAATTCGAGAGACAGTATTACAGAATAAATATTTAAGGGGGTGTCCCAATGTTGAATAATAACGGAATTGTATTATCAATAACTTCTCCCAAGCATGGTATTGGGGGGAAAACGGTTCTCACCGCTGCAATAGGTTTTATGATGGCGGACATTATCAAAGAAGAAGTATTGATAACTGATCATAACTACCGCTTTACAGATATGAATACTTATCTGGGTGTTGTTGCAAGTAAAACGTTGGATGATGTATTGAATTTGGCTGAGGCAGGTAAACTCGATAAACAGATATTTAAGATTCATACTACAAATATATTTAAAAACGTGAATATCTTACCTGGTTCTATAACAAGTTTAGAAAATAATTTGGAAAAAAAAGTGAATAAAATAAATAATTTTCTTGATTGTTCTAAAGCTGCTTTTGAAGTAACGATGGTTGATTGCAATGCTACAGACGCAAGCAATAAGTCGCTGTACACAAGAAACTTATTGAAAAAGTCAGATGTAGTTATCGTAGCATTAGAACAAGATGCTCTATGTGTAGACCGCTACCTCAAATCCAATCTGGCAAAACTCAAAAACAAAATTATCGTTATCAATAAGTATGATGACATAAAGATACAACTCAATATTGACGCTATAAAGAAACTTATTGGTAAAGAAGAAACGATTTTTACATTGCCTATTTCCTATCGACTTAAAAACAGTACTAATAGCTACTCTCTGAGTGATTATCTGCTTAATGACAGTGATGCTTATATAGCAGGAGTAAGAAATATTTGTAAGTATATTGCTACGCAATATGAGTATATAAAACAAGATAACATACCTGTAGACGAGGAAGTGAAAGGCAAGAAACAATTCATGTTCTCTCTTCCTTGGAAGCGATAGGGGGATATTAAATGAACGAAAGAGAGTTAAAAAAGTTCTATTCTCTAGACATCTTAAACCAAAATGTTGATGAAATTATGGAGAAAACATTAACAGATACAGAGGATGACAACAGTAGTAGAAATTTGATCAGCTCATTATTTGGTCAAAAGAAAGATAATAATGCAAAAGAAGAGTTAAGAAAACTATTAAGTGACATGAAAGACTTGGCTACATCCGGTGATGAAGCATCTAAGCGATATATGATTGACCATATAAGAAACATATTAATTAATCAACTGGGATTAAATGAAGAGTACGCTAGTTATGTAGTTGATTTTGATAACGTATTGCGTATGTCTACACGCGATAAATTTGAACTGTTGTGTTACAAATATGAACTTGGATATATTATTGAAATGTATGAAATAGATACCTACTTTACAGAAGAAAGACTAAATGAAATTATTTTAACTGAATATGATAACCTTAATCTTGAATTTTCGGAGTCGGAAAAAATAAGTATTATTGCTAGAAGGCTATATGCAGACATATTTGGTTATTCTGTTGTTGATTGCCTTGAATTTATGGATTTAAATGAAATTGAGGTATTGGATCCGGACAGTATTTGGGTAGTTAATAAAGGAAAAAGAACAAAACTCAAATTTCTTAGGTTTAATTCCATTACAGAATTACAGCGAATACAAAAAAAGCTGATAGACTTTTCTGCTGATAGTGACCTTAATCGAAAGAACCCTGGTATTATTACTGATAGATATAACGGCTCCCGTGTTGCGGTTACTACAAAACCTTTAACTGTAAGAACCGGAACAATAAATCTTAGAAATTTTAATTTGGGTGATATCTATATACCTGATTTAAGACAAAAATTTAATTCTTTTGATGTATTTACAGAACAAATTTTGAATGTTTTTGCACGCGGCAGAGCTAATATAGCTGTAACAGGAGATATGGGAACAGGAAAGAGTACTTTCGTTGCTGCTTATAATGGTCTTATTCCTAATAAATGGGGGATAGGAACCATTGAAACACAAGATGAACTTAAACTTTATAAAAGGTATGTAGATAAGGATATTGTCCCTTTAATAGAGAATCCTTCCCAGGATGCTATGGATTGCTTTGAATTCATGTTGAAACAGTATAGAGATATCATTGAGGTAGGTGAGGTTGCTAATTCATTACAAGCTCTTGTGTGCGTTTTAGCAATGCTTAAGATTAATCCAGGCAGTATATTTACACTTCATTTGCGTTCTCCTATGTTCTTGGTTCGGGTTATGAGAAATCATTTACTAGGTACCGATAGATACAGCAATGAGAAGTCTGCAGAGGAGGATGTGGCACAAGCAATAGATATAAATATTCATATGGGGGTTAATGGTCCACATAAGTTTATTAATCAAATTTGCGAAGTAGAATATCGAGACGTTGAAAGTACTATTATTGAATCTCTTAAAATGTATGATACATTTGATTCTAAGGTAGAGATATTTATGGAAGGTATCTTAAAGACTATTAATCAGAAAATGCTTCTTAAACCTTATACTATACGCCCTATAATTACTTTTAACGGTAAGGAATGGGAAGTTAATGGATTATTTTCTGCGGCATTTAAGGAAAAGCTATTGAAATTTGATGTTACGCAGGATGAGATTGACACTATTGACGCAGAGATGAAAGAAAGATTGGTGGTTCCCAATGGCTGAGCTTGTTAAAAATAACCTTTGGGCGTTTGTTACTATTTTTGCAGCACTATGTGTTATGCTGATCTATTATATTATTGCTGCAATTGAGGATATGTCAAAAAAGCGATTGTATAATGGTGTTCAACGGCATTTAGCCAAGATTGATAAAATAACTGAATTTCTACTCCAATATGAATTTTTTGAAAGAATTATAAATGCGATAGCCGACCAAATTGGATTTACAAACGTAAAAAGTCAATTTGAAAATCAGAAACAAGCAGTAGTGACAATTTTCTTTACACTGTTCGCATTTATATTATTGTATTTTTACACGATAAGGTACTTCGCTCATATTTGGTATCTATATATTATATATTTCTTTGTAAGTATTATTGTTCTGCTAATTATATTTAGAACCATTGCCGAGCAACGGGAGAGAAAGATTGTAAAACAGTTACCTGAATGTGCGTATCTTACCAATCGTCGTTACGGCAGCCTTAAAAAGGTTATAGAATCCATTAAATCTTCACTGGACGATTACCCTAATGAATTTCGCAATGAAATGATACGCATTGTAGAATTTAGTGGTGATGTGTCACAAGCAATAGAATACGCAAGCCGAAGGATAAGGAATCCGTGGTTTAAAATCCTTTTAACAATAATTAAAGAAGCATATATAAGAGGAGATAAAGAGGGAGCTTTTGAAAAACAATTATCTGAGTATACTGACTCAGTAAATGCGGAGTTAGCGATTGTCACTTCTAACGAGTCCGGATTATTCCTGCAGAAAGTTACTTTCCTAGGCGTACCTTTTCTTATCCCGCTTATACAAAATTTTAATAAATACGCTCTAAAGTATGTAAATTCCGGTTTTTATGATTCTTCCGAAAATTATAGTATGATCTTAATTATTATTATGGGAAGCATCCTTGGTTTTATTGTAACAAGTATATTAGAAAAAATATAAAAGGAGGGGAGAATGCCTAGTGGACTTACTTTTCATATACCCTCTAATAGCTGCTTTATTGCTGCTAGTAGTACCCGAACTTAAATTCAAACGCAAAAGAAGATCTCGCATCAATACCAAAACATGGTTAGATAATGGTTTTATTAAATGGCTTACACATAATAAATATATCTGTCCTCAAAGGGGAATTAGGTTTGAAAGAGCAAAGAAACTTCTTGGTAATAACGGGTACTCATCGATAGAAAAATTTTATATTACAAAGCTTGCTTTATCTGTCGCATTGGTTTTCCTTACAGTATTAGTACAGTATTCAAACTTTCAGCTGGATTATAGAAATATTGTAGATAATCTAAATTACAAAACTAATATAGCCTTTTTTGAATCGCAAATTAAAGATGAAAAAAAAGAAGAGTTGAAAGCAAGGGAACAAAACTTTTTCTTGTTAATCAGAGAGTCTCTAACACGCAAAGAAGTTCTTGATATCAAGAATCGTGAAAATGTAAAAAAAGAGATAGACCGATTGATAGAAACTAGCCGAAAAAAGATTAATGAAGACAGGATAGTTATTGTTAATAGACTATACAATAAAATCTATGATTATTATAGTATTACTAATATTCAATATTACAATTATCTAATCATTTTATTGATTGCTTATATGCTGCCAAATTTATACTTGCATATTCGAGCATTTGTAAACAGATATAATGCAGATAGTGAAGTTGCATTGTTAGAAAATGTCACCGTTTTTGTAGGCAGATTGAATCCTATCAAAACAAGAGAAATTATTGATATTTTGATTGGCTATTCATATATATTCAAACCATACTTAAACAAGCTTAAGTATGATTCTACTAAGAATGATATTACATTGGAAGAAACTTATAAAAACATTACGTCTGCAGCTAATAACAAGGAATTTAAACTGTTATGTGAAACCTTACGAGACTTTGAAAGTGGAAGTATTAATGAATCGATTAATAACCTTTCTGTAAGTATCAAGCAAAACAGAGAAAGACGCAGAAAAGTTGCAAAGGACAAACTGGAAATCAAAAGAATTATTACTATCTTTATAATCATTTTTGTTTTGACATACCTCGGTCTATATATGTTAAGACCGTGGCAAGCAATATATGTTAATCCATATTAAACAAAATAAATTATTAAACAAAGGAGAGAAATGTATGGATAATGTTTATGTAAAAATTTTATTAGTTGCTTTATGTTTGGCCCTTCTTGGTGGAGTGTTTTTACCAATGGTTTTTAAGTCAAATGAAGTTGTAGATCCTGCTGCATCACAAATGGAATATGTGTCAGATGTGATTCGTTCCGGTGGAGATGATAGTTCAAGCAAAGTTTGTAAAGGTAGTGACGTAATTGCTACTATCAGACAATACAGAGACGATGATACTGTTGCCATATTGGTAGAGACCAATGCTAATCCATCTGGAGAATACTATGGAGATTCTTCCCATGATGATGTATCTTCCGATAACCTTGATTACGGGGATGACTCTAACGAAGATGACCCTTCCGATGATGACTATATATTGAGGTCGGCAAAGTTTGAACGTTCTGAAGATTATTACGATAATGGAACATTAAGATTAATTACTTTTGAACAGCAATAATCTAATAATGAATGGAGGAGGAAGCTCACTTCTGTCCTCCATTCAACTTATACAAGGGGTGTTTTTATGCCTTCTGAAATTATTTCTAAAATGATAGGTTTTTTTATAGCTCTATATCTGACTTTGATTATTATCTTTGGTTCTCTGCATTATATAGTCACGACTGTAATTGATTCATGGGCTTATGACTTGGTAGAAAAAGTTGTAACAAAGGGAGAATTGTCGCGAGAGGTTTATAATAAGTTCCAGGATAGAATTGCTTTATTGGGTACTATTCCGGTTATTGGACCGTTTGATATATACTTAAAATCAGAAATTGATATGGGTGAAGACGACAGTGGAGAACAGTTATTTGATATCTATTATGATGGGGATGATATCATAAATAGGAAATATAAAATCGGTGACTATTTTTCCTGCTATATCGAATCCCGGCATCCTACCGTTTTTAGCAATTTAATTAATATGACAATGTTTTTTGTACCAAAGACTAAGCGCCATGAATTATACATTGTATCCCTTAATAGCGGTATGGTAGTAAATGATGCACAGACCGGTTATTCTCGAGGGTATAATATTATCTCTGATATAAAGAAACATGGAAATACAGATGATGTTGCCGTACTTGTCAAAACACTGATTAATCCAACAGGAAAGTATTATGGGCTGGCTTCACATCCGGATGTCACTGTCACTGATATAGCTTTTGGTGATGATAATGATGAACAATATCCAAATGATAACTATATATTTGCTGAAGGTTTCTTTAAAAGAGTAGAAGAATATTATGGTGATGGGTCTTTAAGATTAATAATCTATGCACAGGAGTAAATTGTGATGATTAAAAAATTCCTTAAAGATGAAAGGGGAGATTTCTCAGTTTTATTAATACTTATCGGTCTTCCTTTTATCTTTTTCTTAATATTAAGTTTAAGTTCTATTGATCTTAATTTTATGAGAAGTAAAAAAATTAAAAATAAACATATTACGAATTTATCTACAAAAGTAATGAAAGGTGCTCTAAATACCAGCACGAAAATTGGTGTGGAGGAGCTATCAAGTGGAAATTATAATGTAGAAGATATTGTCGATAGGAAAAAACTATTAGAAAGCTTTAATAAAGTATATTTTACTAATGTTGGTGTGGCCAATGATCCCGCAGGTCAAGAAGAATTTAGGATGTATGTGCCTTTTAAAGCAATCGTATTCCCTGATAGGATACAAGTGTCCGATTGTTATGATAACTGGAATGGTGTTGAATTCTACCTCTGGTATGATGAAGAGAATGACCGAGACTATTACTTTACAATGAATGATACGGTTTATTATTATAACAATAGTAATAATAAAATTATCGCTACTTATGAGGCTTTAGGCATTTCTGAGGACTTTAAAAGAGAAGTGATTATAGACAAAATACGAAAAACATTATCATACTATAGTATGAATAGTAAATCCGGAAACTTTTACACTTTCAGTATAGCAGATATCGAAGAGCACGAGCTTTATAATACTGTCAATAATATTACTTTCTTTGCAATGATTGAGGATAAACCCATTATGAGCGTGGCAGCAAAAAATAACAATTATAAATTTTACGCATATTCGTTTTCTGGATCTGCAATAAAGAGTAGAATTTATGATACCGGAAAATAAAGATAATCTCAAGTCGTCATGTATGAATTTTTAAGGATTTCTAAGCAACATTGATATAATATTCTTACCTAACTATAATATAATTAACAAATTGTCAAAAAGAGGGGAGTAATTATAATGATAAAAAAAATGAAATATGGTATTGTCGGTTTTATATTTGGTTTAATAATATCAGTTAGTGTTGTTTTTGCTTCGACTGGTATAGAAGTAGAATTTTTACCATTAAAATACTTTTTTGATGGAGTAGAAAAAACTCCACCTTCAGAACAAAAAGGCTTTGTCTATAAAGGAACTACATATGTCCCTATAAGGTTTATCGCAGAATCATTAGGAAAAGGGGTAACTTGGGAAGGTGAAACAAGTTCAATATATATTGGTGAGCAGTTAGACGGAAACATAACTTATATGGAAGATATGAAAACTTTTACTGCAAATGACTATTATTTTGAAAAGGTTAATAGCTTTGAAACTAATACAGGTGCAAAATACCTGCATGGGTACAAAGCTTATCGAAATGGAAGTTATAATAATATTTATAACTTCAGCGGAAAATTGGAGTATGAATATTTACTAGAGGGAAAATATAAAAAGTTTACTGGATATATTGCTCCTTCAACTTATTGGAACAGTCAAAGTAAATATAATGATATTGGAAGTTTTGAAATATATGCTGATGATAAATTGGTATTTAAAACTGGAGAAATTGCTTCTGATATTTTAGAGCCAATAGAATTTGATTTAGATTTAACTGGTGTAGTACAATTGAAAATAGTAGCTGAGGATTGCGTAGAAGTTGGTATTCTTGATGCTAAATTTATTAACTAAATGAATATTAAAATTTATCAATTAGTCATTTTATCTAATATTTCCCTTTAATGTTACGCCAAAGCGGTGGGATGACTTGGGGCGCTGCCCTAGCACTTGGTGAATAATACTGCAGAGCTAAATTATGAATTTTGCTGCTTACGACACCAACGTAAAGAGAAATAGATAAAGGACTTGTACTCTAAAATAAGTACAAGTCCTTTTGATTTTCCCTTCTTACCAGCCCCGGTACTCAGAGATATCATCCTGCAGGGTACTATCCAAGTCGTAGTAGAGAACCGGCCCATGATTGGCACCATAGCCGAAGTTTGCATTCGTTGCCTTGTTTGCGCCGTAGATGCTGCCGTTATCAGTTGCCCATCCGGTTTCCTTTACAGTGTAGTTGAAGATTGTTCCTGTCGATTTCTCACCGGTAATCTCAAATACCAAGAGCAGCTTGCCATCCTTTAGGACGTTGC
>JBFWMP010000024.1:24553-28178 GCA_050251575.1 Clostridia bacterium | reverse complement strand
TTTGGCTTGAAGTGTGTACTTATACAACTTCTTTGCATGAAATACGATATCAGTCATTCCTGTTTGAGTATTTTCTATGATATCAATAAAGTCCAAGAAGGTATCATTTATAAATAATCTTCCTTCACCCAGTGCAACATTTTTGCTTGGTATGGAAATAGTATATTGATTTCCATCTATCTGCTCTTTATAGCCTGAAGCAGCCTTACCGCTATTAATTACCAGCTGAGGAACTTCATTATTATCATAATACAAATTTTTGTATTTTGGATTGAAAAACTTCACTATCAATTCATCTGACATCTCTTCTACTTCAAACTGCGGCTGTCCCTCTACATCAACAACTACCCTGACTGTATTCTCATTAAACTGTGCAAATCTTATCGATTCAATAATGGTTCTATTAACGTTGACAACTTTTTGTGCCAAATCCAGTTTAGATAAAGGAATATCAATAATCACTCTATCAGGATTACTTAATCTCGAAATATTAGGCTTCTGAAAAGAATCCATCTTAATACTTACAGCCTCTTTAGAGCTGCTTTTCACAAAGCTTATATCATTAACCTTGGATATTTCATTATTGAATTCTACATAAAGCTGCTTTTTATCGTCAGATAGCTGGATATTATAGCTTGTCCATGTCTTCAGGTCTATTACAAAACGCGTAATATTGGGATTTACCTCATATTGTGAATACCTGACCTTATAAGCATTATTGTTGCTAATATCGACAAACTTATTTTCAATATTCAGTACTGCGTTTTTTATGTCAATAACCAATCTAGGATGATCATCCATTTCAAAGGAGGAATATTCACCTATGGCAGTACTGGCTGTAATCGCAATTCTTGTATTATTATCCTTGACGAGATAATCCACCTTACCAATTTGCACATCATCAGCAGCCTCTTTACCCCCATCCGTGGTATTATCAATGGTAATCAATCGTTGGGATGCTTGCCAATCCACCTTCATTCCCAATGCTTCTGCAACAAAACGTACCGGTATCATAGTTCGATCATTAATAATCTTTGCTGGAATGTCCATCTCATGTTTTTTGCCATTCACAATTGCATTTTTTTCATTAATGGTTAACAAAATATCTGTATTGTTCATAGCTACAGTTACTACTGATTTCGAACCATCCCAAGAAACCTTTGCACCAAGTTCCTCAAATACTGCTCTAGCAGGCACAACTGAACGATCGTTAAATATGATAGGTGGTACATCAGTTTCCAGTTTTTGTCCATTTACTTGCAGTGATGTAAGAGGAGTATCATAATCATGCCAGTTTCCGTCATAAAAGAATCGTGTCAAACTGGATGTCGTGTTTTGAGCATACACTGGTGTAGCCATTAAAATAATAAATAATAATAAAATAATAGTAAATAACCTTTTCATTATAGCACCTCACAAAAATTTTCCCATAGTCTACAATTCGACATAAAGTCGCAATTTCCTTCATGAAATAGCGGAAAAGGTTATTTGTAAAATAATTGTAACCATTGTGTAATAAATTACGAAAAGATGCCCGCATTATGATAACGCGGGCATCTTTTCGTGGGTCTTGTTATACTTTTATTCGCGAATATAAGAAGTATGATCATTTCCTAGATAATGAATATTAGCTTCTATCCGCACGACATGAGAATTCTTATCTTGTTTGATCTCAATGTCAGAGGGTCTGCCATCGTCACCTCTATTTTCCATGTAATAGGCAAGAAATTCTGATGCAGCCTCATTGGTATACTCTCCATAAATGTCCTCAAACTCTTTTTCAGGTATTTCTAATGTCATTTTGTGCATTCCATTATCCAAGTTTCTAGTATCAAGAACACTGTTCAGCATAAAATCAACTCCTTTGAAATTATTCTCTCATAAAAGGAGTTAAATTATTTTATAATTTATAAAAATCTTCTTAATAATATTTAAAATTACCCCTCCTACTCTTCATACTTAATTCCAAAATGTTCATAGGCTAATCTGGTGAGTGTTCTTCCGCGCGGCGTTCTATTAATGAATCCCAGCTGCAAAAGATAAGGTTCATAAACATCTTCGATGGTATTGCTTTCTTCTCCTATAGAAGCTGCAAGAGTTTCCAAGCCTACAGGTCCTCCGCCGAATTTTTCTATAATTGCAAGTATCATCCGTCTATCTACCAAGTCAAGCCCTATGTGATCTACTTCAAACATATTCAAAGCAGCATCTGCAATTTCTTTCGTAATACTGCCATTCGCTTTTACCTGTGCATAATCCCTTACTCTTTTCAGAAGTCTGTTTGCAATTCTAGGTGTACCACGCGAACGCTTGGAAATTTCAGCCGCTCCCTCTGCATCAATATCTACCCCCAGAATACTGGCAGAACGTGTCACGATTTCTTTAAGCTCGTGTGGTGTGTACATTTCCAATCTGCTGATAACACCAAACCGGTCTCTTAATGGTGCAGTAAGCAAACCGGCACGGGTTGTAGCTCCAATCAAAGTAAATTTAGGCAAATCAAGACGTATGGATCGTGCACTGGGTCCTTTCCCAATAATGATGTCCAGTGCATAATCCTCCATTGCAGGATATAATATCTCTTCAACGCTTCTATTCAAACGATGAATCTCATCAATAAACAATATGTCATGATGTCCAAGATTGGTCAGTATGGCAGCAAGATCTCCGGCTTTCTCAATTGCCGGTCCTGAAGTGATACGAATACTCACACCCATCTCATTAGCAATAATGTTCGCCAGCGTTGTTTTGCCCAGTCCCGGCGGTCCATATAACAGCACATGGTCTAAGGCTTCTTTCCGTTTCTTTGCTGCTTCAATAAAAATCGTAAGATTCTCTTTTACTTTACTTTGCCCGATATATTCATCAAGAGTTTTCGGACGAAGGCTAGTTTCAATATCCAGGTCTTCTTCTGTAAGCTGCGTAGTGATGATACGATTTTCCGTATTCATATTATCCCCCTACTTTTAAGTTGGTAATAAATTATTTCATTAAATTCTTTAATGCCAATTTTATAATATTTTCTACTTCCATGCTATCATTTTTCACTGTTTTCACTGCACGGTTTGCTTCAGGATAGGAATAACCAAGGGTAATAAGTGCATGAACAGCCTCTGATGCATTACCATGAGCGGATCCAATGTTCTGTTCTTCTTCATAGGATTCAATTAAATCTTCTGATTGAATTTTATCCTTAAGCTCCAGAATGATTCGCTGTGCAAGCTTATTTCCTATTCCTGGTGCTTTAGTAATTGTTTTAATATCGGAGGATGCTACTGCCAACGCAAATTTAGCAGGAGATATTGTAGATAAAATTGCAAGCGCAGCTTTAGGCCCTACCCCTGAAACACCTATCAGTATTTCAAATACTCCTAACTCTTCTTCACTTATAAATCCAAACAAATCCATAATATCTTCTTTTACGTGCAAATAGGTATATATCTTGACACTCTGATGTAAAGGTGGCAGCTTTTCAATGGTTGATACCGATGTATGAATCTTATAACCTACACCGTTTACATCTATCACTATCTTATTGTCTTTTATATATTCTAATGGACCTTTTATATATGCGAACACTCAAATACCCTTCCTTCTAAATACTAATAATGATTAGATGACTAAT
>JBFWMP010000024.1:0-24453 GCA_050251575.1 Clostridia bacterium | reverse complement strand
TTACAAATACCTCAACCTGTTATTCATATTAGCTGAATGTGCATGGCATACTGCCACTGCAAGAGCATCCGCAACATCATCGGGCTTGGGAATCTCATTAAGTGAAAGAATTACTTTAACCATTTGCTGTACCTGGGCTTTTTCAGCTCTCCCGTACCCTACTACGGATTGCTTAACCTGCAAAGGTGTGTACTCAGATATCTCCAGCCCCTTATTGGCTGCAGCTAAAAGTGCTACCCCTCTGCCATGACCAACGGTCAATGCTGTTTTTACATTTTTATTGAAGAATAGTTCTTCTATTGCTACTGCATCAGGATGAAACATCTCTATCAAATAAATGATTCCTTCATATATTTCCTTAAGCCTGTCCGGCAGCTGCATTGACGAATGAGTAGTAATCGCGCCATAATGAACAACCGAAAACTTATTTCCTTCATATTTTATTATACCATAACCAACAATCGCAATACCTGGATCGATTCCTAAAATAATCATTAATTTCCTCACAAAATCGTATTTAATTATTCAATAATGTATAATACTACATTATAACTTAATATCTTATGTTTTTATGTCTTGTATTATGGATTTTCAAAAGAACAAAACCAATACAATTCATATATAGATATTGAATACTTATACATCTTCATATATAATAGATTCGAATATTTAAAGAACATTTTATCACATTGAGGAGGTTTTGCATATGAGCAGTAAGGAAAAAGTTATATTAGCCTATTCAGGTGGCTTAGACACCTCTATTATTATACCATGGTTAAAGGAAAACTACGATTATGAAGTGATTGCCGTGGCTGGAGATGTAGGACAAGGAGAAGAACTCGAACCTTTAAATGAAAAAGCCATTAAAACGGGTGCAAGTAAAATCTATATTGAAGATATGAAAGAGGAGTTTGTTACCGACTTTATTTTCCCTACCTTGAAAGCAGGCGCTGTATATGAAGGAAAATATCTATTGGGAACTTCTTTTGCAAGACCATGTATTGCAAAAAGACTTGTAGAAATAGCTGAAAAAGAAGGTGCGGTTGCAATATGTCATGGTGCAACTGGAAAAGGAAATGACCAGGTAAGATTTGAACTTACGGTAAAAGCACTGGCGCCTCATTTGAAAATTATTGCTCCTTGGAGAATATGGGATATCAAATCGCGAGAAGTTGCCATAGACTATGCACTGGTAAGGAATATCCCCATTCCTGTTACTAAAAAGGATAATTACAGTATGGATAGAAATCTATGGCATCTTAGTCATGAAGGTTCAGACCTCGAAGATCCATGGAATGAGCCGCAATATGATAAGCTGTTAAAACTGATGGTTTCCCCTGCAGCCGCTCCCGATGAACCGGAATATGTAGAGATTTCTTTTGAACAGGGTATTCCAAAGAAAATCAATAATACTGAATATAATCCGGTAGATTTAATATTAGAACTGAATAAAATTGGCGGCAAGCATGGTGTAGGTATAAGCGATATGGTTGAAAACCGTTTAGTAGGTATGAAATCCAGAGGTGTATATGAAACACCCGGTGGAACCATCCTCTATGCAGCTCATAGAGAGCTTGAATATCTTACACTAGATAGACAAACTCTTCATTATAAAGAAATGCTCGCAATTAAATTTGCCGAACTGGTGTATGACGGCAACTGGTATACTCCTTTAAGAGAAGCATTATCCGCTTTTGTGGATAGCACACAGCAGACTGTTACCGGTACTGTAAGACTTAAACTTTACAAAGGCAACTGTATGCCTGCCGGTGCAAAATCTGATTATTCTTTATATAGTGAAGAAATTGCTACCTTTGGTAAGGATGAAGTATATAATCAAAAAGATGCAGAAGGATTTATCAATCTATTTGGGTTGCCTTTAAAAGTCCGTGCAATGATGATGGAGAAAAACAAGTAAGAGTGAACAGCGGGGAGTGGAGAGTGATTTATATATGAAATTATGGGGCGGCAGATTTGAAAAAGCTACAGATTATATGGTGGATGATTTTAATTCCTCTATCAGATTTGACCAAAGAATGTACCGACAGGATATCTTAGGAAGTATTGCTCATGCGAATATGCTCGGTGCCTGCGGTATTATAGCGCAGGAAGATTCTGCACTTATTCAGCAAACCTTAAATGAGATATTAGCAGATATTGAAAAAGGTAAAATTGAATTTGAAATTGATGCAGAAGATATTCATATGAATATAGAAAAAATCCTGATTTCCAGGATTGGAGATATTGGCAAGAGGCTTCATACCGGCAGAAGCCGTAATGATCAGGTAGCTTTAGATATACGAATGTATTTAAAAGACGAAATAATCCAGATAAGCGATATACTGATTAACCTGGAAGAAACATTGTTAATGCTAAGCCAAAAGCATACTGATACAACTATGCCAGGTTACACCCATTTGCAGAAAGCACAGCCCATCACCCTGGCCCATCATTTTATGGCTTACTTTCAAATGTTCAAAAGAGATTTAGAGAGGCTGTATGACTGCTATAAAAGGACAAATATCATGCCCCTCGGTTCTGGCGCATTGGCAGGAACCACCTACCCTCTTGACCGTTCTATGGTTGCTAAGCAATTAGGTTTTGATGGAATTACTCAGAACAGTCTTGATGGTGTTAGTGATAGAGACTTTGTAATAGAATTGGCATCATGTCTTTCTATCATCATGATGCACTTAAGTCGTTTTTGTGAAGAATTGATTCTATGGTCTACTCATGAATTTTCATTTGTGGAAATGGATGATGCCTATAGTACCGGAAGCAGCATTA
This sequence comes from Clostridia bacterium, assembly GCA_050251575.1. Taxonomy (GTDB): domain Bacteria; phylum Bacillota; class Clostridia; order SK-Y3; family SK-Y3; genus X23. The sequence continues at coordinate 21,666 of JBFWMP010000024.1, read as the reverse complement.
TGCCGCAGAAGAAGAATCCCGATGTGGCTGAATTAATCAGAGGTAAAAGCGGAAGAGTCTATGGAGCGTTAGTGTCATTGTTAACTGTAATGAAGTCCCTTCCCCTCGCTTATAATAAGGATATGCAAGAAGATAAAGAAACTATCTTTGATGCTATAGATACTGTGAAGCTGTGTTTACCTGTATTTATCAAAATGATTGAAACGATGAAACCAAATATATCAAATATGTATAAAGGCGCACAAGGCGGTTTTACAAATGCGACAGATGTTGCTGACTATCTGGTAAAAAAGGGGCTTCCCTTCCGGCAAGCTCATGAGGTAGTAGGTAAAATGGTATTACACTGCATTAACGCACGTAAAGGTCTGGATGAATTAACCATGGACGAATACAAGGACTGTTCTCCCCTGTTCGAGCAGGATATTTATAAAGCAATCAGCATAGAACAGTGCGTTGAAGACCGAAATATTCCCGGTGGTCCTTCTAAAACATCTGTACTGGATTCTATAGAGTATGGAAAACAATCCATAATAGCTGCAAAACAGTTTTTTACAGGTGCAAATAAATAAAAATAATGTTATTTACTTCTGTATTTACGAACAGCACCCCAAATGCTATAATAAAGCTGTATGGAAACATATAATAAGTACATTTTTTATATGAAAAGGCGGATCAATGGTGAAAAAGAATTCTAAAGTCATGGTGTGCGTAACACGACAGAAGACTTGTGAGCGTTTGATTAAGATTGGCAGTAAAATTGTACGTGATGAAAAAGGAGACTTGTTTATCATTCATGTAACCAAAGAAGGCACTAACTTTTTAAATAATCCACGGGAAGGGGAAGCCTTGGAGTACTTATTTCAAATTGCAAGAGATATAGGTGCAGAAATGACAGTGACCCACTCAAATAATGTCATGAATACGCTAGTAGAGTTTGCAAAAAGAAATGAGATTACCACTATTGTTCTTGGCGAATCTCCCCGTTCTAAAAGCGACAACAATATCTTATTACAACTAGAGCAAATGCTTCCAACAATAAATTTCAAAATAGTACCTGCATAAAATGTAAAAAAGCAAGTGGTATCGTAACCCAGATACCCTTGCTTTTTCACTTAGATCCTATATGTTGATACTACATCAGATAAAACCTTATAATTATCTATTTTTGCATCAAAAATTTGTCCGGCTCCTCTTAAGATATACCCACCACCTTGCGCGGCTGCATCCAAACATCTTAACGCTTCTTGTCTCACCTCTTCTGCACTGTTTATAAGCACTCGTTCTTTAAATCCACCCCATAGGCCAACCTTGTGACCAACACGCTGTTTAGCATCTGCCAAGTCAATATCACCGGCATAATCGGCTGGGCATAATGGTTCAATACAGGTAGAACCCATATCTGTCATTCTTTCCAATATATTGTTACATCTGCCGCAGATATGCAAGTCTGTTAATTTTCCGCATCTATTGGCTTCATCCATAATTTCTTTATCTAACGGCCATATGAATTCTTCAAACATCTCACTTGACATTCCCATACCTACTGATGATTCATTTAGCATAATACAATCTATACTCGTCTCCGCAAGCTTTTTGGCAAGCTTAACAGAATGATCCTTTAAAATTCCCAGAAACATTTTTGCCCATTCCGGTCTGTCATACAAATCAAAAATCATATTGTCCATGCCTCTCATTGAACAAGCCTCATGCCATACACTAGGAATACCTACAAAAACAAAAGCACGATTGTCAAGCTTTTTTATCAAGTTTTCTATCGTAGTAATATCAATATCGTCAGGATTTGGTCTATGTTTTAAAATTTCAATATCTGTCTCCTCTTTCAATGGATACTCAATAGCCCAATTTTGGCACTTATCTCTTATATAATATGCTGTCATCATACCCGACGGTGTACGATACTCCCGTTTAATAATGGGATTGTTTCCGTCATATCTTATAATTTCCTCAGTAACATCCCATCCTGATTTTTTAAGCTTTTTTTCAGGCCACTTAAATACTGTGCCCGGCCATCGAATCTGTGTCAATTCATTATGTGTATATACTTGAAACACCGGATCATGTCCTATGCTCTCTTGAAACTTTATAATTGTATCGAGAGGGTTTTCAAGAAACTTCTCAATCATATTTCCTTTCATGTTTAATTGTCTTTTTAGATATCCAAGATTGAAAACATTTACAATAGGAATCTTATCTACTTGTTGACGTTGCAGTGCAGCACTAATTCGTTCTCTGCTATTCATCATCTTCTTCATCTACAACTCAATCCTTCCACCATATTCTTCATGCATTATTCTTTTTACATTTATTATTGTTGAAAGGATAGCTGAAACCCTCTTTTACAATTAGTTCATCCTAATAATTTGATACAATATCGGCCGCCATATCGCACCATTCCCACAGACGTTGCGGCTCACCATTAAGCGAAATCAATGTCTTCATATCCATTTCGAGATTACAATTGTATTTTCTCGCCAATGAACATGCATTAATTAACTCTTTTCTCAAATACTCTTTATCCCATGTTTTCCCAACAAGGTAATTTGAATTTGGTTTAAAGCAAACAACATAATCACTGCCTATTTGTTCCATTCCTGCTTCAAGATTACTGTACGGTGACATCGATATCTTGCGGAGATTACTAAAGCCTGCTTTTAACTCATTGATTTTATGATCAAGCCTTTCACAACAACCATAGGAATGTAAACTAAATAACTCCGCCCATTTTTTTTCATGGTCAAATGCAAATTCCTCGCTCATTGCGGGTGAAACGGAGGTTAATATCTGATCAGAATTTTGTCCCCAGATATCACTTAATTTTGCACCAATCCCACTCTCCGTTGGCTGTGGAAGTTGTGTCGTAAACCCTAGCCCATTATGACCGACATTTACAGCAGCATTATTAGAAGACAATATACCTAGACTCTCATATTGCTTGGCACGGGATATGCAGGAATCAGTATAGATTTCTGCGGCTTTATGCATCAATTCAGGTTCAAGGGCAAAATTATACATCCCTTCATTTAATCCCATCCATGTTAATAGGTCATCCCAGAGAACATTGTGGAAATCTGTTCTACCAAACAATTTAACATCAAGCACTCCATCAAATATTTCCTGCATTCTATGGAATTTCTTCATGGTTGCTTCTTCATCATAATATACCACAGGAGCTTTTATCAATGCCAGATCATCTTCGGTTTTTATTTGTGGTTCAAAGTGCTTTGCTTGATTATACTCCTTTCCTTGGACAAAAGAAGTATCCGATACTGTTGCTGTTGCTTGAATTCCAAACATTGAGTCCTCTACAACAACATGACATTTAATAGTTGGTTCAATTACTCTGTCGCATCTTAAATACTTCCATTCATAAATACGAAGCAGCAAATCAAGTTCAAATCTTTTCAATTCCGGATCTTCGATGGTTGTGGCAAGTTCATTGCCATATTCAATTAAATAAAGAGGATAATCGCGTGTATATACAACAGGGCGAATCATCTTAAGATCATTAACTGATTGCCATAACTTTATATTTGTCTGCTGAACTGGCAATTCGGCAATCTCTCTAACTTGTTTTGCAAGTTCTCTTAGTCTGATAATATCATTTTTTTTCATCATAAAATTCCTCTCTACCTATGCTTGAATTAATCAACTTTCACTTTCTTCACCTTAGGTCTCGAAACAATATAAGCTGAAACCACTGCTAATACTAAGAATGTTATTGAAATTGGCTTTGTCAAAAATGGCATAAAACTCCCCTGAGAAAGCATCAAACCTCTTCTCAAATTCACCTCTGCGATAGGCCCTAAAATAACACCCAAAATAACCGGTGCAGTCGGATAATCAAACTTTTCCATCACATAGGCGAGAACACCAAAGATTAATAAAGACCATATATCATATATGCGGTTATTTACCCCAAAGGCTCCTACTGCAGATAATGCAATAATGATAGAAAGTAAGAATTTCTTTGGGATGGTGAGCAATCTGACAAACAAGCGCATTCCGAAAAACTCCATAATTAACATGATCACATTAGATATCAATAATGCCGCAAAAATTCCATATACCACTTCTCCCTGAGTAGTGAAAAGCAATGGTCCCGGAGTAATGTCGTGAATCATTAATGCACCAAGCAGTATAGCAGTTACTCCATCACCGGGTATTCCAAGAGTAAGCAAAGGTACAAGTGCACCACCAATGGTCGCATTATTAGCAGTTTCTGATGCAACGATTCCATCGATAATTCCTGTTCCAAATTTCTCTGGGTATTTTGACTGATTCTTCGCTACGATATAAGCGATAATATTAGAAGTCCCACCGCCGATACCCGGAAGTATGCCTATTCCTGTTCCGAGAACAGCAGATCTTAGTGCATTCCACTGCTGACTTACAAACTCTTTCATGGTAAATCCGAAACCTTTAATAGTGTAGTCTCGAATTTCTCCGGTTGATACATCAACATTGTCTTCCGCTGATTTTAATATTTCAGCTACCGCAAAAAGACCTATGAGAACCGGTAACAGATTAAAACCTGTAATCATATTATAATTGCCAAAAGTATATCTAGGTGTACCGTCGATAGGAGATGCTCCTATAATAGCAATTAACATTCCAACTATACCGCTGGCTAAACCCTTAGATAGCGAACCTTTGGACAAACTGGCAATCATTGTTAAAGAAAAAATAGCAATACTAAAATATTCATACGGACCAAATTTGATTGTAATTGCTGCCAAGGATGGAGCAATAAACATCAACAATATAATACTGAAAAGACCTCCTAAAAATGAAAAAACAATACCTGCTCCTAAAGCTTTTCCTGCTTCACCGTTCGCAGCCATAGGATGACCGTCAAAGCAAGTAGCGATGGAAGAAGGAGTTCCGGGAATCTTAAGCAATATTGCAGAGATTAGGCCTCCTGATACTCCCCCTATATATAAGGCTATCAACATTGAAATCCCTTCGATTGGTTCCATGCCAAAGGTAACCGGTAATACAAGGGCTACCGCCATGGATGCAGATAAACCCGGTATAGCTCCAAAGATAATACCGACACCCACTCCAAGAACCAATAAAAGCATGATCTTGATAGTCAGTACTGATGTAAATCCTGTTATCAACATTCCTAACATTTTCTTAACCTCCTTACCCTAAAATACCTGCCGGCAACATTAAGTTAAACGCATTTACAAAAAGATAGTACGTAACTACTGATACAATCAAACTGATAATCACTGACAATAAGTACTGTCTTTTCCCCTGTTTTGAAAGAATGATAAACTGAGTAAAAAGGTATATAAATGTCATAATCATAAAACCGAGTGGCTTCATCAATCCGATATATATCCACATATTAATGATAGATAGTAAGACTGCATTCTTGTATAAAGGCGTTTTTGCTGTACCTGATTTTTCTTTTTTTTCTTTTTCTATTTCCAAGCTATCATTCAATTTTAAGTGCTTTATCCCATCTGCAACTATCAAAATACTTATAATTGCAAGAACGATGGATACGAGCTGGGGAACAAATGATGGGCCGATCCTAGCTCCTGTAAGATTCTCAATGAAAAATGAACCTACATAAAAAAACACAGCTACTAAAAAAAGAAAAATCCCTGATATAATATCTTTATTTTTAGTAATCAAGTAATCTCCTCCAAACCAAAGATTAATCTTTATTAGAATCATAAAGGCAGATCTGCCTTTATGATTCTAATACAAATTTTATTATTTTTTACTAGATAACATCTGATCTTTATACTTTTCATATTGTGCTGTTAAATCGCCCCAATACTTAGTTGCAGCTTCAGGATTCTTAAATGCAATCGCCATATATTTCTTACCCATTTCATCAGCAAATGCCTGATCTTTGGTTGCTTTCTCTAAAGCATCGGAAATTTTGTTCATGATTTCTTTCGAAGTACCTTTAGGAGCAAATAATCCGAAATTATATCCATCAAATGAGAAATCATATCCAAGCTCTTTTACAGATTTTACATCCTTAGGAATAAAAGAAGGCTTATTTTCAGAAAGTGCAGCTATATAACCAAAATCTCCTGAATCTACCTGTGGTTTAAATGTTCCATACAATCCAGGTGAAGTATCAATTTGCGCACCTAGTAAAGCTGTTCTCTTTACTGAATCAGAACCTATATCAGCAATATTTAATTTGATATCTAATGCATCACATAGAGCAACACCTTGAAGATGTGTAAAAGAACCGAATTCTGTTGCATAAGTGAGCTTTCCAGGATTTGCTTTAGCAGCTTCTACAAAAGAAGTAAAATCTTTATATTTTCCTTTAGAATTTACAAATAATCCATTTGAATTATCAGCAACAACTACAGGACCAACTTCAAATGATTCATAAGAATAATCTACAATATTCATTAATTTATTTACCAACATACCGTTATGCCACCAAATAAAAGTATATCCATCCGGAGCTGAATCTTTTACTTGTCTCGATGCAACTGATCCACCGCCACCATTCATATTTACAATAACAACAGGTTGACCAAATTCTTTTTCTATAGCAGCACCAACAAGACGTGCACTTATATCAGTACCGCCTCCGGCACTTGCAGGTACAAGAATCTGAATTGGTTTTGTAGGCCATTTAATTTCTGCCTTAGGCTCTTCTTTCTTTTCTTCCGGCTTAGGTGCTTGAGTCTTCTGTTCTGGTGTTGCAGTATTTGGAGTTTCTTTGGCTCCACATCCCGCAAATAACATTGAAAAAACTAATACAAAAATCCCTAGAATTGCAACTAACTTTTTGTTCACAATAAATCCCCCTTAAATTTTTGTTTGTTAAATGGATCTTCCGATTTTTCTTGGCTTCTGTTTGCTTTGACTAGTTTCAGACCTCACCCCCTTTATCATAGGAGCCTTTAGCTGTTACCTTCGTGCAACAAGGTATTTTGTTATTATTTTTTGTACTTTCTTCTGATAATAAGTAAATGCAATAAACATGCCAAAATAACGAATGATAAACTTTATTTATTATTTATATTATGCAAAACGCATGATAACTGGCGTTTTCTATATTTCTTTATCCCATCAACTGCTAATACACATTAATTATACAAAAAATTGGGGTATACAAAAAACAAAAAGTGTACAAGTTTGCACACTTTGTGCATAACCTTGTACACTCTGTTCATTAAGCAGCCTAGGTCGTAATATCAAACTCCTTTATATAGTTATAAAGAGTAGATCTGCTGACTCCTAAATACTTTGCTGTTTTCATCTTATTATACTTCATTTTTTGGAGTGCATACTCTATGCTCTCTCTGCCGATTTGTTGTATATTCACTATCTTTTTACAGTCTTCACATGATATCTGATTATTTTCTTGTTTTTGCTGAGAAATTGTATTGGTATTTCCCTCCATAAGCAGAATGCGTTGTACAGCTTGTTCATCTATAATATCGGTTCTGTTTAATACGACTAGTCTTTCACACATATTGGCCAATTCTCTTATATTCCCATGAAAATCCAGGTCTTCAAGTACTCTGACTGCTTCGTCAATAATCAACGTGTTGCATTTTCCAAAGTAAATTCCATATATCTTTATAAAATGTTCTACTAACAGACGGATATCCTCTTTTCTTTCTCTAAGTGAAGGTAATTTGATTTTCAATACATTCAGCCGATAGTAAAGATCTTCACGGAATTCTCCCCTAGTTATGAGCTCTCTCAGATCTTTATTAGTAGCAGATATAATTCTGGCATCTACCGGAATTACTCTATCACCGCCTAACCTCATAATCTCTTTTTCTTGGATTACTCTTAGCAGCCTGCTCTGTAATTTCTCCGATATTTCACCAATTTCATCTAAAAAAATAGTACCGCGGTGTGCAAGTTCAAAAAGTCCGGGCTTTCCACCCTTTAATGCTCCCGTAAAGGCACCCTCCATATATCCGAACAATTCACTTTCCAATAAGTTCTCCGGAAGTGCAGCGCAATTTACTGCTACAAAAGGCCCTTTATTTCTCAAACTATAGTTATGAATACTTTGGGCAAATACTTCCTTACCCGTCCCTGTTTCTCCTACAATCAGGATATTTGAATCCACCTTGCTTATACTTCTAGCGAGGTCTATACAATTCTTGATTTGAGCACTATTTCCGATAATATCCTGAAAGGTATGTTTGGCTACAAGTCCACGGGCATAAATCTTATTTCTGATTTTTCCTTCTCTTTCCTGAATTCCCGTAACATCTTGAAAGATAAGCAAACTTCCCGCATCTTCACCTTTAACATTGATATTTACTTTATTTACAGCTAACTGTACTCCTTCATATCTTACAATTTCATCTAAATATTCCCCTTCTTTACTAATTAAATCATTAAAGGTTGACATTTGAAAAATAGCATCTGTATTCTTATCCATTATATTAACTTCTTGCATCTTCAGTATTTTCTTTGCTGCAGAATTTACTGCAGATATTCTATTTTTCTTGTCTACCGCTATAACTCCTTCATTAGAGTGATTTAATATCTTATTAAGAAGTTCCGCTCTCTCCTGGTCTTTTCTGCTGATATCCGCTATTCTTTTGGCTTCGGTAATAGCTTGCCACAAAGATTCCTTTCCTGTCTTAATAAAGATAGCATGTAATCCAATATTTCTGGCATGTTCGCACACCGTAATGCCGCTGATAACTACCTTATGCCCCATGCGCTTTGCCAGATCGGCCAGCTTATAAGCTTCGAAATGTTTTTCAATGAGAAGCGATTCTACACCGATTCCTACAATGCTTGACAGGTCTTCTGCTCCAAAAATCATATTCTTGGAGCCTATTACAGCTACCTTTTCAACACCGTAAAGCTCCTTACATTCATAAATACAGCGAATAAGATCATTACCTGCTACGGGGATTTCAACAATCGGAATATATGGCTTTCTCTCCTTTAAAAGATCCGCAGTATATCCTCTGGCTATAATTACGTCGGCATTTAATTTCAAATCCCTTACCCCTTCATTTGAAGCCACTATTCCTCTAAATTCATACTCGTCCTTTTTTAAACCTATATTTAGAGAAGCCTGATATTCATCATGCTCTTTTAAAGTCTCAATCGCAAGGTCAATTAACTCTTGATATGGTACGATCATTGTAATTTTAAACATATAACTCCCCCCTTAAATACTAAAGATTAAGGCTCTGCAAGTAGGAGGTTATCTGATTTGTCCATTTCCAAATATAATGTATTTAATGGTAGTCAATTCTTTTAGCCCCATGGGTCCCCGTGCATGAAGCTTCTGTGTACTGATGCCTATCTCTGCACCAAAGCCAAATTCACAGCCATCGGTAAATCTGGTAGATGCATTTACATATACAGCCGCTGCGTCAACCTCCTGTAAAAATCTTTGAGATTTATCATAGTTCGTGGTAACAATAGCTTCCGAATGCTTAGTACCATATTTATTGATATGCTCAATTGCCTCATCAATATTTTCTACTACTTTTACTGAAATGATATAATCCAAATATTCCTTATACCAATCCTCTTCCTGTGCCGGTATTGCTTCCGGGAACGCCTTCAACACTTCCTCACAACCTCTAATCTCTACATTGCAGCTCTTTAAGCTATTTAAAACCCTAGGTAAAAAATTCTGTGCAACCTTTCTATTTACAAGAAGTGATTCTGCAGCGTTGCATACGCCGGGACGACTTGTTTTCGCATTGATTACAATACTTTCTGCCATCTTCTGGTCACATTCATCATCTACATAGATATGGCAGTTTCCAACACCTGTCTCAATTACAGGAATAGTGGAGTTATTCACGACTGTTTTTATTAATCCTGCTCCGCCTCTAGGAATCAGTACATCAATATACTGATTTAGCTTCATCATTTCTACTGCTGTTTCCCTCTTCGTGTCTTCAATAAGTTGTATGCTTCCTTCTGCGAGACCTGCCTTTGTAACAGCAGTATTCATTATTTCCACCATAGTCACATTTGAGTGAATTGCTTCACTGCCCCCCCTAAGGATAACCGTATTACCAGCCTTCAGACATAATGCCGCTGCATCTACTGTTACATTCGGCCTCGCTTCATATATAATTCCGATTACACCAAGGGGGACTCTTTTTTGTCCTATGGTCAACCCGTTAGGTCTCTTCCACATAGAAATAACTTCCCCTATCGGATCAGGAAGGCTTTTGATCTGCAGCACACCCTCCGCCATTGAAGATATCCTCTGTTTATTCAGAGTCAGTCTATCTAAAAGTGCCCCACTGATTCCCTTTTCCTTAGCATTAACTAAATCTTTTTGATTTGCCTCCAGTATCTTACTCTCATTGCTGATTAACGCCTCAGCTATTGCCTGCAATGCATTGTCTTTGACTACAGCTGAGAGATTCGATAAAGCGTAAGCAGCCTTTTTTGCTTTTTCACCCTTCAAAATTAATTCACTCATATTTTATTCTCCTTTAGAAATAATGTCCCTACCTGGTTTCCTTCAAAAATATTATATAAGATCCTCGGATCTTCTCCACTGGCAATAATCATATTAACTCCTGCACCACAAGCAATCTCCGCCGCAGTAATCTTGGTACACATTCCCCCTGTTCCTCTGCTGCTGCCTGCACCTCCTGCAAGTGCTTTTATTGTGTCGTTTATCTCTTCAACAATAAATATTTTTTCAGCGTCTTTATTTTTCCTTGGATCTTCACTATATAGACCATCAATATCAGAAAGGATTACCAGTAAATCTGCTTTAATGAGTTCAGAAACCACGGCAGATAATGTATCATTGTCACCGAAGTTATCAGCATATTCTATTTCTTCAATAGCAATCGTATCATTTTCATTAACAATAGGAATTACATTATACTCCAACAAGGTGTTAAAGGTATTGACCGCGTTTTCTTTTCGGTGCTCATTTTCCACAACGTCCTTGGTAAGCAAAATCTGAGCAATAGTTTGTCCGTATTCAGAAAAGAACTTATCATATAAATGCATAAGTTCACACTGTCCAATCGCCGCTGCAGCCTGCTTGCCGGGAATAGTATCCGGCCTTTTCTCCAATCCCAATTTTCCCACACCTGCTCCAATAGCACCGGAGGTAACAAGAATAACTTGTTTGCCTTGATTTCTTAAATCCGACAATACCCTTGTAAGACATTCTATCCTATGTAAATTTAATTTCCCCGTATCATAGGTAAGAGTAGATGTTCCAACTTTAATTACGATTCTATTCGACCTTGTAATTTCATCCAAAATATTATTCATATTGCCCCCTCTTTCATGACCATTATAGTACTGTATAGATGCTAAACTGAAGGTCCCTCCACCCAAAATCCACTACCATAATTTTTTCTTAATTATATTGTATCAGCTATTATAGATAATTCAAGTAAAAAAAGATGACATAACCATCCCCTGTCACCTTATTACTTATAATTCAATTGCAATATTCGTTCGGCTGCTTCACGGAAAATTGGAACTGCTGTTTTACCACCCTGTCTGCCATCTTCTACAAACACCACCATAGCGTATTGGGGATTCTCAACAGGAAAATACCCTATAAACCATGCATGAACTTTAGCATTTCCTTCTTCTATCCAGCCCGTCTCTGCACTTCCTGTCTTTCCTGCTATTCCTCCATACTCTTCGAGATTTGCTTGTTTTCCCGTTCCTGAAATAGTTACCTCTGCCATCATTCTTTGAATTTTTTTTGCAATATCTTCATCAATTACTCTGACATCTTCCTCATGACTAATTTGCTTGACTGTATTACCCATATCAGTCACAATTGAATCTACAATGTTTAATTTTTTTCTGACTCCATTATTTGCTATGGTCGTTACCATATCAGCAACTTGAAGCGGGGTTACCAGCATTTCACCTTGCCCTATAGAAATATTCGCTATATCCCCCGGCGAGACATATTTGGTTTCAGGTAAATTGCCGGAACTCTGTTGAATATCATCAAACAAAGAAATAGCTGTTCCAAATCCAAAACGCTTTGCCATATTAATGATGGGCTTATACCCAAGCTTTAATCCTATATCAATAAAAACAGGATTGCAGGAATTTGCAAACCCCTGTATAAAAGTTTGACCTCCATGGCCTTCTATCTTATGACATGAAATCTGTCTTTCATCTACATCGATATATCCGGTACAATGAAAAACAGTATTTAAATCCACTACCTTTTCTTCCAGCGCAGCAGCAGAAACTATAATTTTAAATATTGAACCCGCATCATAAGCAGAAAGAGCCTTATTCAGCAACTCGTCCCCCTGACTATGAATATGACTTTCGATATCATACTGCATATAATTCGGTCTGCTGGCTAAAGCCATAATATTTCCAGTCTTAATTTCTGTTACGACAACAGCTCCGCTATCCATTTGAGGATTGATAACATCTTCAATGATGCTCTGAATATGATAGTCTAATGTCAGTCTCACGCCATTATCCTCCATATTTCCAAAACTGTTGACAACCCTGTATCCGAGACCGGGAATAGAGCGTTTAACTGCATCTCCTATCATTCCTATACTTTGTGGACGTTGAATTGCAAGATACTGATCAAATGCTTTCTCTACTCCATAATATCCTCCTTGGTCAACCGGATTGATATATCCGATAATATGTCTCGCCAAGGAATCATTGCTATATCTTTTACTGAGACTTATTACCTTGATTGCCGGATGGTTTATCTTATCTTCAACTTCTTTTTTTGAATAACCATCAATAATAAAGGTTACAGGCTTTCTCTGCTCTAAAGTTTCTTGTATCTTTTCTACGGTATATCCGGTAAGTTCAGATAAAGCTTCTATAACCTCTGTTGGCTCTTCTAAAAGATTAGGTATGATGATAATATAAACCTTATCCTCTCTGTCTGTAAAAGGTATCATATTTCTATCATATATATTTCCTCTGGTAACCTTTAGGATAGTATCCATTGACCTTTGCCTTGTTACCTGCTGCAATAAAGCTTGATTTTGAATAACCTGAAAATAAAAAAGCCTGGCTGATAATAAAACAAATAAAATTGTGACCGTTATCGCAACCCATTTTAACCTTCTATTATATATCAAAAGTGCACCTCCAGAGCCGGGTACTGTTTTCATACTACATTTTACCCAGTCGCAAGGTGCACTATACCGTTCTTATTAGCGCTAAATTTTTTCTTCTATACTTTTCTTTCTTAGTATAGTATAAGGAACAACTGCTTCCTCCATAGGGATTTTAATAATCATCTGAGGATGGGGTGCCACATCAATTGTTTCACCGTCTGCATTTTTCATATCCTTTATTGTCATCGTTTGAAAAAATGGCTTATCCGGCTGCAGAATCTCTATCTCATCTCCGATAAAAATACGATTCCTTTGTTCTATAGTAGCAACCTTAGAAGCTTCATCATAATCCCTTACTAATCCGACAATATCATATTCTCTTATATAAGAGCTGGTATGATATATTTGTTCACTGCCTTTTGGTTTCCTAAAATAAAATCCTGTTGTATACTCCCGATGGCTTACCTTTTTCATCTCATCCAGCAGCATAGGATTAAATTGATATTGATCTGGATTCTCTAAATATGTATCGATTGCCTGACGATATGCTTTTACCACTGTAGCCAAATAATAGGTGCTCTTTACCCTACCCTCTATCTTAAGACTGGATATTCCACTCTTTAAAAGTTCCGGAATATATTCTATCATACATAAATCTTTTGAATTATAAATAAAGGTTCCCCTTTCATTTTCAACGACAGGCATATACTCTCCAGGTCTTTTTTCTTCTACCAAATAGTATTTCCAACGACAAGGATGTGCGCATGCTCCACGATTTGCATCCCTGCTTGCCATATAATTACTGAGCAAGCAGCGTCCCGAATAAGATATACACATGGCTCCATGTATGAAACATTCTAATTCAACATTCTCTGGAAGCTTTTCACGAACCTCACTAATCTCCTGAAAGGATAATTCTCTCGCCAAGATAATTCTACTGGCTCCAAGCTTATACCAAAGTTCGGCACTCTTCCAATTCGTATTGTTCGCTTGCGTGCTTATGTGAATATCTAGTGTAGGCGCAACTTCTTTAGCTATAGAAAAAACACCTAAATCAGAGACAATTAGTGCATCTATCCCTGCTTTATTGATTTGCTCTATATACTCAGGCATACCTTCCAAGTCTTCATTATGTGGAATGATATTTGCTGTCACATAAACCTTCTTACCTCTTTGATGCGCAAATTCAATACCTTCCTTCATTTGATCCATAGTAAAATTATCGGCTGCCACTCTTAATCCAAATTCTTCACCACCAAGATATACAGCATCTGCTCCATACAGGATAGCCATTTTAAGCTTTTCCAAGCTGCCCGCAGGCGCCAATAATTCCGGTTTAGTCATAACATCACCTCCCCACTCCCCACTTTATATGATATTGCTACCCCGTCTCCTATTGGTATTATTGTACTCTCCAATTGCGGATGATTACAAATCGTATTCAAATAGGTTCGCAGCCTTTTTACAATAGTCTTTTTTCTTCTTATAACCAATTCATCCGTCGCAATCATTCCTTTATACAACACATTGTCTGATACCAGTATTCCCCCCGGTTTCAGAAGCCTGAGACAGTGCGGTAAAAATTCCATATACTGCCCCTTTGCAGCGTCTACAAATATATAATCAAATTCTCCTTCTAAAGCAGGAAGTATTTGTTCCGCTTCACCTTCCATAATACTGATAGTATTATCTAAATTCGATTTTTTAATATTTTGCTGAGCAATTTGTATCATTTTTTCATATCGCTCTATGGTAATTATTTTCCCACCCGGCTTTAAAGCCTGCGACAGCAAGATAGCCGAATAACCAATAGCCGTACCAATCTCCAGAATATTCAAAGGATTATTCATCATTGCCATCACTACAATAAATTTTGCTACTTCAGGATGTACAATAGGTACATGATTCTCCGCGGCATATTCTTCCATCTCTTTTAACAAGCCGTCATTCTTTGGAATAGTGTCTCTAATATATTGTATTATATATTCATGATTAATACTGTCTTCCAACATTCAATCGCTCCATTTCGTTATATGTATGTAGCTAACAATAGAAGTAAAGAACTATCCTAAAGTACTAATAAAGCCAAATTTTATGACAGACAGTCGGGAATGAAACGTGGGGACAGGGCCACAGTCCCGCTAAAAACAAGCGTGACAGCAGACCAGTCCCCACGTTTCATTCCTCTACTCAAAAGCTTGTTACTCTTTCAGCATTTTCGGATTGTCCCCATTTTTCTTACTTAACATTTTTCATAGCCCTTAAGTGTTCCGCATAGGTCTTTGAATAAATATGACTTCCGTCACTATTGGCAACAAAGAACATATAATCTACATCGGCAGGGTATAGTGCAGCCCGAATAGATGCTCTTCCCGGTGATGCAATCGGTCCTATCGGAAGTCCCGGATATTTATACGTATTATACGGAGATTCAATCTTTGTATCCTCTTCCGAAAGCACACTCTTTCTCTCCCCTAATACATATTGAACTGTTGCGCATGACTGAAGCAGTTGATAATTTTTGCTCTTTAATCTATTATGGAAAACTGCTGACACCATCGGTCTCTCATCATCTAATTTAGCTTCCCGCTCTATGATAGAAGCCATAATAATGATCTGATCTACTGTCATACCTAATTCTTTGGCTCTACCATAGTATTCCTCTTTAAATTCTTTTTCAAACTGATCCAGCATTTTCTTTATGATGTCTTCTTCCACAGCATCAGAATATATTTCATAAGTCTCAGGGAACAAGTATCCCTCTAACCTATTTTTCCGCTTTGGCATTTCCTTTAAAAATAGATATTCAAAACTTCCATTTTCCGCAATTTCAAGAAACTTTCCTTTATCAATCAATCCTTCTTTTTCTAATTTATCTACAATCTGATTGAACTCCAGGCCTTCTTGAATTGTGAATTTCTTTGTCTCTCTTTTCGCAACATTCTTCTTGAGCTCATTCATAATTGCTTCATAATCCATAGAAGTATCTAACATATGTTTTCCCTGCTGATATTGACCGTCATTATGCTTTATCCTGGATACTGCTCTGAACAAGATAGGATACTTTATGAATCCTATCTCTTTTAAATCCGCAGCAATTTCTCTAGTAGACGATCCCTGCGGAATAACAAATTCAATCTTTTCAGACTGTACATCTTTTTTATCAATGCTGTCCGGTTCCTTTACATACTGATAACCCATGTTAAAAGCATATTTTCCTGCCGCTAAGCATCCTAGAACAATAATTCCCAAAATACAGACCTTTACAATAAATAAGAAAATTTTATTAAGTTTAGATGTTTTCTTAGCTGGTTCAGGAACTAAACTCATGCCGTTTCCTCCTTATTTCTTACCCTTTGCTCTCATTTCCGCACTGAGAATTGCTTTTCTAAGTCTTATATTTTTAGGTGTTATCTCCACCAACTCATCTTCACCAATAAACTCCAGGGACTGCTCTAAACTTAAAATGACTGCAGGCGTTAGTCTAAGTGCTTCATCCGAACCGGATGCCCGCATATTGGTAATATGCTTTTTCTTACACACATTTACAGAAATATCGTCAGCCCTTGCATTTTCCCCTACAACCATACCCTGGTATACTTGCGTTCCGGGGGTGATAAATAACGAACCTCTTTCCTGCGCATTATATAGCCCATACGTAGTAGCTTCTCCAGCTTCAAAGGCCACAAGAGAACCTCTTTGACGGGATTGAATATCACCCTTGTATGGCTCATATCCGTGGAAAATATGATTCATAATTCCATTTCCTTTTGTATCTGTCAAAATTTCAGATCGATATCCTATCAATCCTCTTGCCGGTATCCTAAATTCTAAACGCATATACCCTAAATTAGCAGAGGTCATGTTAACCATCTCAGCCTTTCTAGTGCCTAGCTTTTCCATGACAACACCCATATATTCCTCAGGAATATCAATAAACAATGATTCTATAGGCTCATGGATAATGCCATCAATGGTTTTGTTGATAACCTCCGGACGTGAAACTTGAAACTCATAACCTTGTCTTCTCATTGTTTCAATAAGAATTGAAAGATGTAGTTCCCCTCTTCCCGACACTTTAAAAGAATCTGCTGAATCTGTTTCTTCTACCCGCAAGCTGACATTTGTCTCAGTTTCTTTAAATAATCTATCCCTTAGATGCCTTGAAGTTACAAACGTACCTTCTCTTCCTGCAAACGGACTGTTGTTTACAACAAAAGTCATTGCAATGGTTGGCTCATCTATTTGTACAAAAGGCAATGCTTCCGGCCTGTCCACATCACAGATTGTTTCACCAATGCTAATATCATTCATCCCTGCAACAGCAATAATATCACCTAAACCTGCACTAGGTACTTCGACTCTTTTTAAGCCTTCATATTGATATAGTCTGCTTATCTTTACATTGGAAGTAGAACCATCCTTTTTACACAATACTGCAGGCTGTCCATATTTTGCACTTCCCCGTTCCACTCTTCCGATAGCAATTCTTCCGACATATTCATCATAATCAATATTGGATATGAGTATTTGTAACGGTTGGTCCATTTCCCCCTTAGGTGCTGGAACATGCTTCACTATCATTTCAAATAGCGGCTGCAGATCTTCACCTTCCATCTCTGGCTCTAATACAGCGTATCCATCCCGTGCAGATGCATACACCACAGGAAACTCCAACTGCTCGTCATCAGCTCCTAGTTCGATGAAAAGCTCGAGCATTTCGTCTATTACTTCATCAAGCCTTGCATTGGGCCGATCTACCTTATTTACAACAACAATCGGCTTTATATTCAGACTTAATGCCTTTTTTAAAACAAATCGTGTTTGCGGCATACATCCTTCAAACGCATCAACCAATAATAGAACTCCGTCTACCATTTTGAGAACCCGCTCAACTTCTCCACCAAAGTCGGCATGTCCCGGTGTATCTACAATGTTTATCTTAATCCCATTGAACATTACTGAAGTATTCTTAGAAAGAATCGTTATTCCTCTTTCTCTCTCCAAGTCATTCGAGTCCATTACTCTTTCCTGTACCTGCTCATTCACCCTGAATGTCCCGCTCTGCCTAAGCAGACCATCAACCAACGTTGTCTTGCCATGATCGACATGTGCAATAATGGCAACATTTCTTAATTCTTCTCTTGTTTGCATTTATTACTAATCACCCTGAATTCTAATATATTTTAACTATTACATTTTAGCTTACCACACCACAAGTGTCAATAAAATTGATTCTAAAAAAATAAACAGTACTAAAAAACAATACTGTTTTAGATTAATCTTTCATAATATTGTGTTTAAAAGCATAAATAGCTGCTTGTGTTCTATCACATACATTAAGCTTCTTAAAAATATTAGAGACATGATTTTTTACTGTTTTTTCACTTATGTATAACCTCGCTGCGATCTCTTTATTCAACATTCCTTCAGCAATTAATTCCAAAACCTCAACCTCTCTTTGAGTAAGCTGATTATCACGCTTATACCGCTGTTCCTCCATCGTACCTTGTGTAAATTCTTTGATTAAATCAGTAGTCAAGTTTGGTTGAATATAAGATTCACCTTGATAAACGCTTTGAATTGCTTCTATCAGCACATCCGAGTCTGCATCCTTTAATACATAACCCGAAGCCCCAAGTTGAACCGTTTTTATCAGATATTCACGTTCAGCGTGAATAGTTAATATAATCACCCTAGCTGGGCATCTCTCTTGTTTCAATTGCGCTATCGCTTGGATACCATTCAACTTAGGCATATTGATATCCATCAGAATTACATCCGGCTGAATATCATGAGCGAGTTTTACCGCTTCCTCTCCATTTGAGGCTTGTGCCACAACTACCATGTTTTCTTGCAATTCAACTATTTGTTTGAGTCCTTGTCTGACCATTAGATGATCGTCAGCTATCAAAATTCTAATTTTTTTCATTATAGCCCTCCTCTTTTGAATCCAGTGATATCTCAGCCTCAAGCTTTGTCCCCTTACCAACTTCGGAATATATCTCAAACTTTCCATTTAATAACTCTACACGTTCCTTCATACTATATAGCCCAAAACCTCCACTATGATCCCAATTTTTATCTCTTATTTCTGAGATATCAAAGCCTTGCCCATCATCTGTAATTGTCAAACTTAAAATGTTCTCACTACTGGATAAACAAACCATCACCTTTTTGGCTTTAGCGTGTTTTCTCACATTATTCAAAGCTTCTTGTACAATTCTAAAAATGGTTAATGAGACTACAGAATTAATACTATCGAATACACCTTGTGCCTTATATACCGCTTCAAGCCCTGTTTCTTCCTGATAATTTGCTATGAATCTTTGAATGGTCGGGGTTAATCCTAAATCATCAAGTGACATTGGGCGTAAGTCGTATATAATTCTACGAACATCCTGCAGACAGCTTCGTACAACTCCTTTTAGTTGTTTCAGCTCGCTTTTGGCTTTTTGCGCGTTTATATCAATAAGCTTTTCACATATTTCTGCTTTAAGAACAACATTAGACATGGATTGTGCCGGACCATCATGTATATCACGCGCAACCCTTTGACGTTCTTCTTCCTGAGCTTTAATAATCTTTATTCCAAGATTTTGTTTATGCTGAAGACTTTCTAAATGACTGCTTAAATCTATTAAATCACCGGATAAATAACCCATGGCAACTCCCACTTGGGATATAAGCGTCTCCGCTTTTTCTACCGTCTTATATGCTTCCTTAAGTCGTATTTCAAGTTCATTGCGCCTACAGATCAGGTTTTGTTCCTGCTCTCTTCTGATAGCTAATTCAATGCGCAAGTTGTCTGCCTGTTCATAAGCTATCTTCAATTCTTCCTTCGAGGCATCATCAAACTTTTTGCTTAGCAGCATTAGCTTTTTTCTACTCTCCTTAAGTTCCTGCTCTATTTTCTCTACGGTCTTAATAATCTGCTTAACCTGCTCTTTTAAATTCTTTAGCTCCTGCTCCAATCTATCACATTGTTTACGAGCACTCTCTGCAATATCATAGATTTGATCTCTACTGTTTGTAATAGCTTCTAAAGTTTTCTTAATGATAGTATCCAGTTTCGATACATCAACCTTATGATTAACCATGCCACTTATCCTTTCAGAGAAAATCTGATTTATGGTGATATATTCTATATTGCTTATTGAAAATCCTTTGGTAATTTATTCAAAATTTCTACTTAAGTCCTATTTAACCCTAATACAAAAGGCTATATATTATTATATAGCCTTTTGTATTCTCTTTACAATATTTATTTTATTTCATAACCCATTTCTTTAATAGTACTTTTTATCTCCTGTTCCTCTACCATGGAAGGATTAAAGTCAACCTTTACCTGTTTATTATCAAAATTAATTTTGACATTATCTACCCCTTTGATTGCTCCTACCGAACTGCGTATCATATCTACACAATTGCTGCAGGTCATTCCTCCAACATTAAACACCGCTGAACTCATAGATAAAATCTCTCCTTAAAGCATATTATTATATTAGACATACTAATATATTTTTTGAAAGCTTTAGGGATTTTATGCACATCCTCTTGTTTATTCTATAAAAGAGAAGATAACTGGTGCTATATATATGTATTTACTTAATAACGCAAAAAAAGCTTAAAAACAAGCTTTTTTGCGTTATTAACATTATATTCGATGTGGTACACCATCGCGGGTTCGAACCGCGGACACCCTGATTAAGAGTCAGGTGCTCTACCAACTGAGCTAATGATGCATATCTTTTATACATAAAATATTATAAAGTACTTTAATAAATATGTCAATATTATTTGAAGGTAGAAAACTAATAAATTCCTACCTCCAAATATCACTTTGCAAATACATGTTTTCCGATTCTCTTAACTACTGGTCGGCTATATATCCAATTGTTTGTTGTTTTTGCAGGATTATAGTAGTAAATCGCTCCGCCTGAAGGATCCCACCCATTCAATGCATCTTGCGCTGCTTTTACAGACAACTCTTCCATATTGGAATGAATTTGTCCATCTGCTATTGCTGTGAAGGCTCTAGGCTGATAAATAACTCCTGCCATGGTGTTTGGAAAAGATGGATGTTGCACTCTGTTTAATATGACAGCACCT
Source organism: Clostridia bacterium (assembly GCA_050251575.1). GTDB lineage: Bacteria > Bacillota > Clostridia > SK-Y3 > SK-Y3 > X23. The sequence continues at coordinate 499 of JBFWMP010000024.1, read as the reverse complement.
ACAGCTACCTGACCAATATATGTCTCTCCTCTAGCTTCACCATTTATTACTCTTGCCAACAGATTCACATCCCCTGATCTGGATACAGTAGCAGCCTTAGTACTACCAGTAGGCAAGCCGAGTGCTCCAAGAGTCTGAGGACCTGCAATACCATCAACTGTAAGCCCATTCTTTCTTTGAAAGCTTCTTACAGCTTGAGCAGTACGCCAACCATAGACTCCATCAACATCACCATTATAGTAACCCCATATTGCCAGCTTATATTGTACATCCTTGACTTCCTGCCCGCGAGAACCATACTTTGATAATACAGATTCTGTTGTCCATGTTTGATAGTAATAATAACATGAGCTAGCGGTTACCGCTAAAATCAATAATGATAAAAAAACTTTTTTCATGCGTAATATTCCCCCTCAAATTCATAAGATTGTCAAAATTATTTTCTGCTAATTGTGAGAAAATATACATAATAATAGTTGATAGTTCACAGTTCACAGAT
>JBFWMP010000023.1:0-28544 GCA_050251575.1 Clostridia bacterium | reverse complement strand
TGTGTTTTCATTCAGCCACATCCTTTTAATGCTTACTATTATGTTACAATATTATGAGCTACTGTTTCCATAAAATTTAGCAACCATTACTCATTACCCACTAGTATAATTCTTATTCCAATAATCGTAAAGTAATATTTATATATAGCTCACAGCAAAATCATGAACCCCTCTCTTCCCAATATCCTTTTACAAGGATTTTTAAAAAGTGCCATTTCAGCATTTGGTTTTATGAGATAGGCCATAGCAATCCTTTTATTTATTTTGTAGTCATACTTTTTTTCTTATCCCCAAGACTTTTTTCATATTCTTCCTGGGCATCCGTAATTATTATACTTGCTAAATTGCAAATATATATATAGTCGCATAAAAATCTTGCTATATAGCTCTATCTGTGTCACCTGTGAAGTTTTCTAGTTCTAGTACGTTTTTTAGTAAATTATAGTTTGTTTCTATTCCCCAACGTTTATTGTATAGGAATTTTAGTTCTTCTAACCCCATTTCTTCTAATGTTAAGTTCGTTATCAATATTTCATCTTCTGCTTCCAACTTTATTCTTACACATCTTAGTTTAAAGCTTATAGGTTCATCAATATCTTTTATCCGATTAGTGGCTAGTCTTCGTTTTATTATATCTATAGTGATAGTTTTATCACTATCAGAGCTATTGGTAGACTGATTTACTTCCTTCAAAAACGATTTTGAAACTCTCAGTACATACTTTTTTTCTAAACTATTAAGTTAGGTGACTTTCTAAAAAGTCAATAATGCAAAAGGGATTATTACAAAGTGAAAATATAAATATTTGTAATAATCCCTAGTAATATCAAGAATGTAGCAAAGCTAAGAAACTAATAGATACTATCACGAATTAGTGTCCATTTTTAGTAGAAGGGCTCATATTTATCTATGAAGATGCGGACAAATAGCGCAAAGAACAAAAAGTTTTAATTCTTAAGAATAAACAATTTTGGAGTCTCTATACCATTAACCGGTTTTTAGAGCTGATTTCCTCCAATATCTTATCTAGGGCAGCAACAGCACTTTCATCCAACTCAATACCATTTTCCATGGAATCCCTTTCCTTACGCTGTTTACTTTCGCCAGGGATAAGGATTTCATCAAATCCGTCTGCCCTCCTAAGACTTTTTATGGTAGCTATATAGTCATTCATATTTTTGCTGAATTCTTCAAGACCTATAAAGTGCTTTATATCAATAACAATCATACATCCACCTACTCCTGCAGTGCCATCTGGCGAATGTATAGGACGTACATTCGGAGCATAACTTGAACCTGAGAGCATGCCTGCCATAATATCTATTGTTAAGGCAATTGCTGAACCCTTCGGTCCACCAATAGGCAACAAAGTACCTTTGATTGCTTTAATTGGGTCAGTGGTAAACTTCCCATCAGGATCCATCGCCCAGTTATCAGGAATCGATTTGCCATCACGGGCAGCTTTGCGAATTTTGCCACGTGCTACTACACTGGTTGACATATCGGCTGAAAAAACAAAATTCTGCCCTGTATAGATAGCCATTGCAAAAGGCTGGGTACCAAAGAATGGTTCTAACCCACCCCAAGGAGACATAGCCGGGGATGCATTACAGCAAAACAATGCAATCATTCCTTGTTTGGCAGCCATTTCAGTGAAAGGTGCCAAAGACCCAACATTGTTAGTGTTGCGAATAAGTACGGCCCCAACACCAAGTTTTTTTGCCTTTTCAATAGCAACTTCTGCAGCTAACTTAGCTGCAACAGGTCCTAGACCATCTTCACCATCCACAACTGCTACCGCACCGCCTTCATCTTTAACTACACGTGCAGTGGTCGGCAATTTGAACTGGTTTGCTCTTACCCGGTCAAATATTGGATTAAGCAGATATGTACCATGAGTAGTAATCTCCCGCGCATCATTCATGATGAGTATTTTCGCAATATCTTTTGCATTTTCCTGTGTCTCTCCTGCTGCCAACAGCATCTCCTCGGCACAAGCTTCTAATTTGTCTGCATTTATTCTCATTATGAAAGCCTCCACATAATTAAAATAAGGACGCCAATAATTGGCATCCTTGGCCTGTCTCTTTTTTATCACGATAGTAATTTCAACTATTTATTATTAACGAATTTGTCAATATAGGTTTTATATACACCATTAAGGTCATAACTGAATTTATTGTAATCAGTAGAATTCATATATACATAAACCATTGCATTCTTACTAACATATTCTTTCCATTCCGGAGTATCAAAGACTTTTTTCAAAACGTCTTCATAATATGCAACTGCCTCAGCCGGAACATCTTTAGGCATTACAAGTCCACGAGCCTGTTGTAGAACAACATTCATACCCTTTTCAGTAAATGTAGGAACATCAGGTAATATGTCTAAACGCTTATCAGCTGTAGTTGCAACCGGTACTAGGTTTCCACTTTTAATCTGTTCTTCACATTCAATCGGACTAACAAATGCAAAATCAACGTGACCGCCTAAGATAGCAGTTAAAACATCTCCGCCACCTTGAAACGGAACATAACTCATATCAACTCCTGCTTCGTCACGGAAGATATAGCAAGCGATAGCATCATCAGAAGCATTACTGGAACCAGCACCGTTTAATTGGCCTGGGTTAGCCTTTGCTGCTTCAATAACGTCTTCAATGGTTTTAAGATCTGATTGTCCATTAACAACCATTACCAGAGGATCTTTACACATTAAACCAAGATGAGTAAAGTCTTCAAGTGAAACTGGGGAACCTCCTGTCAAAGGAGCAGTATAGAAACTACTGCTTACAGTACCAAAATAATAAGGGTTACCCTTCTTCTCACTCAGATAAGTATAACCAATTGAGCCGGATCCACCTGGCTTATTTACAACCACTACTGGTTGAGGCATAAGCTTGTTATCGTTGATAATTTTTACGATAGTACGGGAGAAAACGTCACTTCCTCCACCTGCACTCATAGGTACTAAGAATTCAATAGGTTTTTCAGGAGTCCAGGCAGCTTTAGGAGCAGGTTCGCTAGACTGCGCAACAGGTTCGTTAGACTGCGGAGCAGGTTTTTCATCAGCTGGCTTAGTTGTACCCCCACAACCGGTTATGGCTACCACCAAAAGAGTTAGAGTAAGTACCATGGAAATTACACGTAGTTTTTTCATACATAGTCCTCCTTAAAATTTAGAATTTTTGGATATTAAATTGTATCTGTTTACTATCAACAGAATACTTAATAGATCCCATAAGTCAGATAAGATTTTTTATCCCTTTAACTTCTCAAGAATAGACGTAAGTTGCTTGCGTTCTTCAGCACCTAAAGGCATAAGAGGTTTACGCGGTGTGCCACCATATAATCCAACAATTTCCATAGCAGCCTTGAGACCGGCAATACCCCACCGTGCAGTAACTGCAGTATTACTTTCAAGAATCTTGAGCTGCAGTTCCGCCGCATCTTCCATGTTACCCTGTTCTACAAGAGTTTGCAGCTTTGCACATTCATTAGGGAATATGTTTGCCAAAGCAAGTGTACCACCCACTCCGCCAACAGCTAAAGTATGGAATAAAAAGCTTGCAGATCCTGCAAATACAGCAAAATCATCTGGAGTATCGCGAATTATTTCAGAAATTTGTACAATGTTTCCGCCTGAATCTTTTACACCTATAATATTAGGATGGGAAGCCAAGGAGCTTACCAAAGATGAAGTCAGATTGATTCCTGAATTTCCAGGCATATTATAAAGAATTACAGGAATTGGACTGGCATCAGCAACTTCAATATAAAAGTTTTTATTAATAGCATCCGTCATTGCTCTCTTGTAATAGTTAGGACTAAGTACCAGCGCTGCATCAGCACCTGCTTTTGCTGCATGCTCACACATCTTAATAGTGTCACGAGTAGACTCGCACCCGCAGCCTGCAATAACAGATTTTTTATCTTTTGCATATTCGCAAGCCTTATCAATCAATTCACATTTTTCCTGCCAATCCAATACTACAAACTCACCATTAGACCCCATAACTACAACACCTGTAAGATCACTGTCGTTCCAAAACGCCATGTTGCTTTCCAGCTTATCAAAAGCGATTGGCCCATGAGCATCCACAAACGGAGTTGGGATTGGTGCATAGATTCCTTTCAGTTTGAACATAATTACCCCACCTTTTTAAAGAGAATTTATTTCTTACACTGTTAATTATTTAATCTATTATAACTAAATAACATCAATTTTTTATAACATTGCAGACTTTTTCATAGTAAGCTTATCAAAAAGCATTTTGATAGGAGTACCGAAAGCCAATAAGAGTGCTACTATAAAGATACTCGTCGTAAGCGGACTTTTGAAAAGTCCTGTGAAATCACCGTTAGTGATAATCAACGCTTGTCTGAGAGATGTTTCTGTCAAGTACCCCAATACGATAGCCAATACCATTGGAGCAGCCGGAATTTTCAGCTTTTTCATGTAATAGCCGACAGCGCCGAAAAATACCGTTAGCCCAACATCAAATAATGAATTATTTAGTGCATAAGAACCAATAAGGATAAAACCCATAACAACGGCATCGAGAATAGCTCGCTTCACCTTCAGAACTTTGACGAACAGTGGTAGTGCACCAATAGCAAGTATTAACAGTATTACATTTCCAACGTACATGCTTGCAATTAATCCCCACGCAAACTCAGGGTTATTCGTAAATAACATAGGACCGGGACGCATACCAAACATCATCAACGCTCCCATCATGACTGCCGTAGAACCTGAACCTGGAACTCCCAATGTTAACATAGGCACCATAGCGCCCATGGATGCCGCATTGTTAGCAGCCTCTGGAGCTGCAACACCCTCAATCATTCCTGTGCCAAACTTATCCCCACGTTTAGAGGTGCGTTTTGCCAAATCATAAGACATAAAGGATGCAATAGTAGCACCTGCTCCAGGTAGCATTCCTATGAAAAAGCCCAATCCCGTTCCGCGAAGAATATGCGCCCAACAGTATTTCCAGTCTTCCTTTGAGGGAACAAGATTGCGAATCTTCATATCTTCTTTAGAAATCATAATTTCATTAGTTACCTCATTATTGGTAATGATTTCAGCAATCCCGAAAAGACCCATCGCAACAGGGATAAAATCAATTCCTTCAAACAACTCAGGCATGCCGAACGTAAAGCGCTGAGTACCTTCAACCAAATCCAATCCTACAATTGCCAGAAACAAGCCAACCAGCGCAGATAGAAACCCTTTAGCCGGAGACTTTCCAGTCATACCAGCAATGGCAGTTAACCCCATCACCATTAATGCAAAATATTGGGAAGGGCCAAAGCTCAGAGCATACTTCGCAACAACAGGAGCAAGAAGCATAAATATTATAACGCAAATTGAACCACCAATAATGGAAGCAAATGCTGCCATCCCCAACGCCTGTCCCGCTCTACCCTGCTGAGCTAAAGGATATCCATCCATCGTAGTCATAACAGCGGCAGAATCACCTGGGGTATTTATAAGAATGGCTGTAATGGAGCCTCCGTACATTGCACCATAATAGATTCCTGCAAGAAGAATAATACCTGAAATAGGCTGCATACCATATGTCAAAGGAAGCAATACAGCGATACCCATGGACGGTCCCAATCCCGGAAGCGCACCAATGATAACACCAAACAAAACGCCTGAAAATGCATACAAGAGGTTGATTGGATCAGAAAGTACTGAAAAACCAAGTATTAAGTTATTAATTAATTCCATTATAGGTCACCTCCTAAAATCCTAATGGGCCAACCGGCAGAGGAACGCCCAAAAATAATTTAAATATGAGATAAAATACAACTGCACTTCCAACAGCTACAAGAATAACCGTAATCCAATTCTTTATTCCAAAAAACCTTGTCATTGTACCCACAGCAAGACCTAACGCTGTAATAAGTCCCAAATAGGGAGCGAGAATAATTGCTCCAACCGAAGAACCAATTACAACTGAAAAGTTGCGAAGTTCCTCTTTATCGAATATACCCTTTTCTCGTTCTCCCTCTTCCCCCTCTTTATTAATAATCTTGAAAGAACCTGTCAGAATTGCAATCCCACATATAATTATACCGACAGCAATCCAAAACGGTAGAAAACCCGCACCGGGTATACCCCGTTTAGACATGAGACCTAAGTCACACAAAAAACATCCAACAATAATAGCAGCACCGATAGCCACCGTAAATATACCTAAAAAACGGTTAGCTTTAGTCATAAACTTTTTGACACCCCTTTATATGTATTTTTGTAAATCATAAATACCTGTTGACACTTTTTAGTCTAGGCTGATGTGCACCACTCATTTGTTATTGGACACGCATCAACATACTAACTAACTATGAGGATTAATCTACTTTATTTTCCAAATTACTGGTTGCTTTATTTTTTGGGAACATATTTCTGTAACGCCTTTATGCCTCGCTCTGTATTAAAGAAGCCACACACACATGGACTGCCGATTCTCACAGCTCCTTTTTCAGGTGTCATTTTACCTTGTTTAACCTTTTCGACAGTATCCTCAACCAAGGACCTTGCAATCAGACCATGACCACACATAGTAACAAACTCTAATATCTCTTCAGAAGGAAGGGCCGCTTTATTGCCCCAAATATCTAGTGAGAAGTTTGCTGAGTGGGGCTTAATTCCATAATCTCTGCACATTTGAATGATGTCATTTATAGGACCCGAAACTGTTACTGATATGCCTAAATCCATTTTTATAAGATGACCGATAATTTTTTTCATTTTTTCTCCACTATTGAAGACGCAACGTATACGGGGAACCGCAGTAAATCCTGCCTTAATCTCGTCTACACTTACGCCGGAGAGAATAGTTCCAACCTCATTAGATCCGGTATTGGTAGGTTCAAATTCCCACATAAGGTCAAGTACCTTTAGAAGCTTTTCTTTAGAGTTAGCGTTGTTAATCCCAGATGCTGTAGTTACCAGTAATATATAGTCATTCTGTAAATCTTCTTGTGAACCACGTCTATGTAATGAATGTGTCATTTCTTATGCCCCCTTTACTTCACGTTCAATCTTGTAAGGTCTTCCAATACCAATATTGACTTTAGCATTTATACGAGGCTTAATACCTAACTCCTCAAATAGAGCCACTGCAGGATTAGACCCATCTTCTTCAAAACAGCAAATTAAATCCAAAGAAAATACCGTCTCTAACTCTTCAGATAGTCGCATGATCTCCTTTAGAATCTCTTCAGTACGGCTAAATGGAATGCCAAATTCCACGATACAACTCATTACATTCTCATCAGCATATTCCGACTTAAAAGTACCTTTCGCTGGATTATCCATCATATGCGTAAGTGGATTACCCTCTTCATACTCAATACCCACAGCAGTAAGTGCCGTAGTGACTCTTTCTACTTCCCTCATATTAACTCCCTTACAAGGACGACCAAGTTCAATAGCGATACCGATCTCTCCTCTGCATACACGCCCTGTTACGTCATTGGTCTTTACTTCTTCAGTGCCACGCCCCGGAACACCCGTCTCAGGATGGGTAGTAGAAGGATCGCTGAAAAACCTTCTCAATTTTCTTCCTAGAGTCAATTCATTCTCCGGCAACTCATAAATTGCCTTAGTCGGACACTTTACTGTACGAGGCCGAATACAATTGCCACATTCTACACAGATATCCTGGTTAATAACCGCTCTATCGTCTACTAATTTGATAGCATCAGCCGGGCAATATAACAAACATATACCACAGCCTATACATTCTTCTCTGTTAATTACCATAGACTTCGATTTCCCCCTTCATTTTTTCTGATATTCATTTTCAAACATCAGTTAATATATAAATCCTTTTAATGATTTCATATAATGAAATCATATTTTAATATAATAAGTATATCATGAAAATCCTGAATTCGCAATAGAAAAAGTAAGAACTTTTTAAATAACTTTTTAAATAATTTAGCTAAGTCTCCCTAATTTTTTAGTCTCATGCAGCCTATTTATACATATCATACGAATTTCTTATCAAAGATATAATATAAGAATCCACGGAGGTTGAACTATCATCCTATATTCGGGTAAATATATGGAAATACTATTTGACTAATTCAAAAAGTAAAAAATAATTTCAAACACTGAAATTGTTTTAGGTTATATTACTCTCATTTATAATCTCTTATTATAAATTGGCTAACCCTACAAAGAAGACTTATTATTTTTCATAGTTGTAAACTTTTAGAATAGATGATTCTCTCATCTCAACTACGATGCTTAAGAATTAATCGGATAATTTCTTGATAATCCAGGTTAGCATCAATACCGATTTCATCTACGATATGCATCGCTGCTAAACTATCCAGTCTAGACTTGGACGACGACGACATTGAAGATTCCAATCCCATATCATCAAGCATCGAAATAACTTCGTTCATTTCTGACGAACGTCGAGTAGCATGTACCACTGTAGGAGTAAAGAGCTGATTTGCCAGTTGCCTTACATTTTTACCCCCTATAGTTTTATCTACAGAATCAATAATCTTATCTAATACACCGTACTTCTCAGCAGCCAGCATACACTCCAACAGAAGCTGAGGGAGTCCTTTCATGAAAACACTACGCAACATCTTAACCGCTGCAGCACCTCCAGCAGGAGCATCTAAGACCTCGAGCTTCATACCATAAGGAGTAAGTGCCTCACAGAAGTCTTTTCCGCCCTCTCCAGCAAGAAGGATTGGTACCTTATAACCATTAATCGGGACGGGCCCCATTACAGTTGCATCACAAACAAGAACACCCTCCTTACGAGGTAGCGCAGCAATCTTCTTTTTAGTCATAGGTGCTGCAGAGTTTAGATCAAGGAATACTTGACCACTTTCCAATAGAACTAGTGCGCCCTCCGCAACCTTAACAGCAACTTTTGCACTAGTCAGCGACAAGATAAACTTAGCTGAATCTACAGCTTCTTCCACACTATCTACCAAATTCACCCCGATTTCCTTTGCTCGCGCTTGTATAGTTGCGCCTACCTTAGGATCATATTTACAAACATCATATGCCGTAATATTTGCAAGCCCCGCCGTTACTAGACCCTTTGCAATATGGTAAGCTGCCTCACCAAAACCAATAAATACAATCAACTTTTCCAACATATACTCCTCCAATCTGTTAAGATATTTACAGCAAACCTGAAGTTTGCTGTTTTTTATTTTTTATATTGTTTAAATGTAGAATAAAATCTTTCTTGATAGTTTTTATTATGTAGGCTATACTTGCTTTCAGTACACTAAGCTTATTTTGATTTCGTAAAGCTTAGGGCCATTGAGTTTAAAAAGCAAACATATCTTGTTTGTTTTTTAAACCTACAAAATCAAGGAATAACAGAGAGTTACAATAGAATGGTTCAAAAAGTAAATGCGTACTAGATATCCTATTTATAATTAACTAATTATTTGCTGGTATCACATTATATATTTGAGATATCTTTATTGAAGAAACATCTTAAAGGTTTAATATAGGATTCGCTAGTTCGAAATAATCCAATTTCAGTGATATTATTGAATACGACATTGAAATATTTGTATTTAAAAAAATATAGTAAAATAAATATACTGTAATACAGCACAAAAATATTATGCGCTTATTTTATTACTGTTGTATTTCCAAAATATGTAACTTTAATTTATTTCACTTATTGAAATGTTATTTTTAAATCCGTTTATCAAAATTTTAGCATCTTTAAAAAGCCTTGTCAACAATAAATCAAACACTATATTATGCTAGATTATTTTTATCTTGAATTTTCTTTAAGTTTCTTGAATAAATCTTTATTTCATGATATAATTTCAAGAAATGAAAGAGTATTGCAATGGAGGAAATATGTTATGAAACAAAAATTAGCAAAATCTAACCAGTCTGTCGAAAAAGTTCTACAGATTATTGAAATTATGTCAGAAAGCCGCAAACCTATGAGACTTCAAGACATTGCGCTTAGAGCCGAACTCCCAGCAAGTACAACACTCCGGCTGGTAAACACTCTTTTAACCCATGGATATGCAAACCAAGACCCTGAAACATTACGCTACACTTTGTCTCTAAAATTAACCCATATAGGAAGCTTAGTAGCTTCCCAAGTTTCTATACGAGATAGTGCACATCCATATTTACTTGAGCTGTCTCATAAGTGCCAAGAAGCTGCTTGTCTCGCAATTGACGAAAACATGCAGGTTGTATACATGGATGTTGTTGATGGACCTGATGGTATGTTAAAAATTACCCAACGTATCGGCAAGGTATCTCCTATGCACTGCACAGGAATAGGCAAAATACTGATGCTGAATTATACTATGAATCAAGTTAACCAATATATTGCATTGAAAGGTTTAACCATTTTTACTCCACACACGATTGCAACAAAAAATGACTTACTAGATGAATTAGATACCATTCGGAATCAGAACTATGCTTTAGATAATGAGGAATGTGAATTAGGTGCTCGTTGCATTGCCGCCGGAATCAAGGATTACAGTGGGAAATATGTAGGTGGTATCAGTATTTCAGGTCCACTTTCACGTATGACGATAGAACGTATGGATGTACTCAAGGATATAGTCATAGATACAGCAAATAAAATATCAAAACTTCTTTCTTACCAGAACTTGTAGGCGTTTACCCGAAATATTTCAGCCATAGTGCATACTAAGAACTTGAAATAGAAATATGATATTTCTATTTCAAGTTCTTTTTGTTCCCGATTATCATATCAGCCTCATCATCCTTATTAATTTAAAAAAAGGATGTAAATAAGCACTAAGCCATTTACATCCTTTTTCTATAGTGATTTAATCTAATAATATTAAACTAACTCATTATAAATATTGTTTAGGTACTTCCAAGATCTCTCAGCAGCTGCAAGGCCGTCTGAGCCTTGTGCAATCTCTAGTGAAAGATATCCGTCATATCTAATAGCTTTAAGCACTCTTGCTATCTCTAAAAAATCAATACTGCCCTGACCAGGAATATTACGATTACTATCCGCAATATGAATATGTTTAATATAGTCAGCTGCTTCTAAAATACTTGCTGTAATTGACTTTTCTTCTGCATCCATGTGGAATGTATCTGAAATGATATATAGATTGCCTATATTCATATTCTCAATCCATAGTAATGCTTCCTGCGTCGTATTAAGATTATTAAGATTCATTCTGTTTTGAGGCTCAATGGTAATCATAACATCTTTTTTTGCTGCATATTCACAAATTTCTGTCATGCTTTGTTTTAACCATTTCCATCCTTCAATCCTATTATCTGTTGGTAAATTCCCACGAAATTTACCAATGTTTACAGTTGCTCCAAAGATTGCAGCAAAATCTACTATTTCTTTTGCACGAGCTACAGCAGCAGAACGCACCTCGGATGAGCGACTCATTAACACAAGCTTATCTTCAGCTCCTGCCGGCGAAGTCCCAATCGAACATACTTCAAGTCCGGTGGTTTCTATTAATTTTTCTATGTTATTTATATCCAACTCAGCAGGCCTACAAGCAAAAAGTTCCACACCGTCATATCCAATATCCTTTATTCTTTTCAAAGCCTCTTCCAAGTCACCTCGATATGCAAACATATTGACTTTTGAATCTGGAAGTAAAACCGAATAAGCTAATTTCATTTGTATTCCTCCAATCATAAATAAGAATTTTAAAATACTAGATTAAATTTATCTTAATCTAAAAAGATATGATGTCCATATCATTTATTTTTTCTGGACTCGCTCGCCATCTTTGCAACTATTTTATAAGCACTTTCCCAAGCACCTGAGCTTGCAATACCTTTTCCTGCAATATCGAATGCTGAACCATGAGAACAAGTAGTAACAGGATAAGGTAATCCTGCCATAATGGTTGTTCCATTTTCAAATCCTTTAAGTTTCATAGCGATTTGTCCTTGGTCATGGAACATGGTAACTACAGCATCGTATTGTCCATCAAAAAGTTTCTTAAATAAGGTATCTGCTGAGAAAGGACCACAAGCATTCACTCCATTTATCTTTGCTTGTTCGACAGCAGGACCAATTACATCAATTTCATCGCGGCCACAAGTCCCTCCTTCTCCTGCATGAGGATTTAAAGCTGCAACTGCAATACGCGGATCTTTAATCCCTGCAAGCTTTTGGGTAGTATTAACTAGATTAACTGCATCCAGGATACCTTTCACGGTAAGTTTATCACTTATTTCTTTGACAGGAATATGACTGGTTACTCTTGCTGTCCACGCATTATCTAATACGCTGAGCTCTCCACGATATCCCTCACACCCGAAGAAACCGGCTAACAAATCGATTGCACCATGCAAAACAAAACCTGCCGCTTTCAATGCCGTTTTATTGTTAGGCGCAAAGCATATCCCTTCTATTAATCCCTGTTTACAATACTCTACAGCATATTTAATATTCATTCCTGCATCTTTGCCGCACAGCGTATTTTCTTCACCTATATTTACACTGTAAGCATCTATGTTTTGTGTATCTAATAAAACCAGTCCACTAAGCTTAACTGCTTCTTCAATTGTTTTAGTGACTTTATAGCCAAACGTCACTTTGGCTATTTCCATTCCACGCCTTAATGCGCGTTCATCACCAATGATTATTGGTTGACCATATTCCTCCAATATACCTTTCGAAGCAGCCTTGGCAACTAACTCAGGACCAATCCCTGCAATATCGCCTAAAGTAATTCCAATTACAGGCTTTTGATGCAAATACGATTTCTTCATTATCCCTACCTCCTAAAATTATTGTTTGTGTTAATCCATTTACTCTTCAAACAGACTAACCAGTTTGTCTATTAAAGACTTCAAGTTTTTAATAAAAAAACACTGACCTCCTCTTTCCTAATAAAAAACAACTAATCGTTATCGATTTTAATATGTAAAATGTAATTTTATAATTCGTAATTATATAATATCATAAAATATCTGCTTGTCAACTTTTTTTAGTAAATTAGAATACTATTATTCTAAACTTCGTAAGTTTATAGATATCACTTATAATAACTAATTGCAAGAAGTATTGGTTTAATAAATCTAAATAAAATAATAGAATAAAAAACTTCCATTGTGTAAAGAACGATGGAAGTTAAAATATATATAAATAGAAGGAAAATACTACTACATAACTAGTATTTCATGTACAAAAAGTCTCAGCACGCAAAAACTACAATACTCAATAGTTAAAAAGCCAATATTAGCAATTCATAATTATGACCTTTTTACTTAGAAAGATTGACGCAAGTTTGCTTAATATTTTTAAATCCGCCAGCTAAGACATCAATGTCAGATTGCATCATAACAAGAGTTAAATCATCAATGAACTTTTCAAGAAGATTAGGACCTGCATGTAAACCAAATGCTTTATTATTCTTTTTGCACGCTGCGGCAACATGAGCAATTGCATCAAGTTCAATCTTATTAAAGAAGTCGCCAGGTACACCTAGAGAGATGGAAAGATCATTAGGTCCGATTAAAAGAGCGTCAATTCCCGGTGTTGCTGCAATGGCTTCTGCATTATCTACTGATAATTTAGTTTCAATTTGTGCTATAGTGATGACTGTGTTATTAGCTTGCTCCATAACCTCAGAATGTTTTCTAGTCATATCATAATCAACATGCGCAATTCCACCTGAAAAGCCTCTGCCGCCTATAGGTTGATATTTTGAATATTTAACAAGTTTATTCGCCATTTCAGCTGTTTCAGTCATGGGATTCATTACACCGCGTGCACCTTGATCAAGCGCTCTTGATATATAATCTTTAGAAAGATTAGGAACACGAAGAAAACTTTCAAGTCCTAATGCATTCCCTGTTAAAAACAAGTCATGTAAGGTCTCCATATTATAATTTGAATGTTCGCAATCATACATTACGAAATCCAATCCACTATTCTTAGCGATATAACATACGGCAGGATTTCGAACAACTCTTAACATTGTTCCGTAAATCTTTTTCCCTGACATTAATTTTTCTTTTAATAACATAATTTAATTCTCCTCACACTTCAGTTTTTAATAATAATTTTTAGTTTTTTGCAGTTCTTTTTAATTTACTGTGCAGTAAATTAAAAAGAACTGCTGGAATAAATTGTTTTTTATATCTAATCACAGAATCATATCACTTCAAATAAAACTCTTAATGGCAGCGATTGAACCACCCATATCACATAACTGATCTTGGTCGCAGATGATATCAATGATATATGTCTTATCACTTTTTTTAGCTCTCTCAAGTGCTGGACCGATGTCTTCAGGTTTAAGTACACGTTCACCCGCACATCCGAATCCTTCGGCAACTTTTACATAGTCCATTGTGCCATCTTGATTATAGAGCATATCAACAGCATATTCATATCCATATGCTCCTTTCTGATTTTGTCTGATTAATCCAAGATATGCATTGTTAACAATAACAACAATAATAGGCTTTTTAAAGGCCGCTGCAACTGCAATTTCTTCAACCATGAAAGTAAAACCAAAATCACCAAGTACGGTTACACTGTGACACTCAGGATGTGCAACTTTTGCACCAAATGCTGCTGGAATATCAAAGCCAAGAGTTCCTGCTCCGCCTGATGGCAGGTACTTTCTTGGTTTATCAATCTTTTGAAGCTGGCCGGACCAAATTTGAGTGATTCCACAACCTACTGTGAACATTGTATCCGCATCAAATGCTTTGTTTATTTCACCAAATACTCTATGCGGTTTAATTGGAACAGCATCATAATCGGTCTTACGTTCAAGCTCTGTACGCAAAGTAGGAAGTGACTTTACTATATCAAGCTCCAGTTTGCCATTGCCGCGTTTATCGAACTCCTGTTGAAGTGCATCTATAGCAAGTGCTGCATCAGCAACGATGGCAAGGTCGGGTTCAATTACTTTTCCTATTTGGGTAGGTTCAATATCTACATGAATAAATTTGCGTCCTTCACGATAGGTTTTAAGATCACCTGTATGTCTATCAACAAAACGACAACCAATACCTAATACAAGATCTGATTCTAAGAACACCTTGTTTCCAATAGGCTGACCGACTTGAATTCCTACATGACCGGCATTCAAAGGATGCTCAAGCGGAATGCCGCCCTTAGCCATATATGTAGTAACTACAGGTACTCCTAATGTCTCCGCAAGTTTTATAAACTTAATTTCACTATGTGAAAACATCACTCCGCCACCCATAATCATAACTGGAGATTTCGCCCCTAAAAGCATATCCACTGCTGCTGCAATGTCTTCTCCTTTAGGCTTTGGAACATCATATGTAGCAGGAACATAGCTCTCAATATCAAAATCGATTTCTGTCATTTGAATATCAAGAGGTAGATCAATAAGCACAGGTCCAGGTCTTCCACTGCGCATGAGCATAAAAACTTCTTTCATGATTTCTGGAAATTGCTTAGCATCGGTGACGCAGTATGTCCTCTTTGCAACTGTTTCACATATTTTTGCAATATCTACACACTGAAAAGGATCCATTTTAAATTGCCAGGTATTTGCCTGACCTGTTACTGCAAGAACTGGAATTGAGTCAATATTGGCCGTATACATACCAGTAACAAAATTGGTAGCACCCGGTCCCGAAGTGCATATTGCCATAGCTATCTTCTGAGATGCTCTGTAATACGCATCAGCAGCATGAACACAAGCTTCTTCATGTCGCATAGTGTAATGGCTAATACCGCTATTCTCAAGGTACTTGTAAACCGGGTTAATCCCTGCTCCCGGAATTCCGAAGGCATCAACTATGCCTTCTTTTTCAATAATTTTAACAAATGCTTCAGCTACTTTCATTTGAAACCTCCTTGAATTTTACTATATGAAATGTAATTTCATGTTATTTATATTTATATAATACCACAATACTTTAATTTGTCAATAAAAATTGTCGATAAATTATAAACAATGATTTTTTGTAGAATACTCTTTTCTCAATCAACCTAACACGTTGGAATTATCAAAAAATATTGATAGACATTAGAAAATAGATGCTTTATGGTAATGAGTGTAGCATATATTAAAATTAGAATATTAATAATTAATAAAAGACATAGATAAAGAATATTTCTTTAATCATTTTAGAAATATATACGATAGAAACTAAAGAAGAAGTGTATGGCATAAGATATTAAATGTTTTCTTCATTTGCTGAACCTGAAAATATGTGGATGTGTAAAATTTACTCGTTTATGATATGTAATATATAGAGTTTATCTCTTATAGGCAAACAGTATCTTTGATGAAATCAACAAAATTCTTCACCAAAGGGATTTTGTAAGAATCACTATTGCAAATCATCCATGTTTTGCGCGTCAAAAACTTGTTATCGTTTGTACGCATGGGCATTTTAAATAAGTCATTAGTGCTATCAATGAACTCAGGTACTAGAAAAACACCATAGCCGAACCCATTTGCAATCATCTCACGACAGGTGTCACCATGATTTACAGTCATCCCTTTAAGCGGTGGTACCGTGAAATTATCATACCACCATTTGTCCAAAAATTTTATAGTAGAGATATCTAATACGTATTCAATGCGGGGAATATAAGGCAATTCATCCAGCTCAATCTCTTTTTTGGATACAATATAACATTGATCTACCGACATCAGGTGTTTTATCCCCTCAAACTTGTGATAACCTCTTATAAATCCGATGTAAAGCTCTTCATTTCGTACCATCCTAACAGCGTCACTGCTTAAACCACTGATGATATCAAAGTCAACTTTAGGATGTAGTGTTTTATATTTTTGTAATAAAGACGGTAGTGTAAAACGACCAAAAGAATTAGTAGTACACATTTTTATGGTACCTATACTGCCATCGTCCATTTTCATAACCTGCTGTTGAATTTCTTTAAATTGTGCCAATAGCTCACTTGCCTTCCGAGCCAAATATTCTCCTTGTGGTGTAAAGGTAATACCCTTTGGATTGCGGGTCGCAATGGCCGTATTGAAATTTGATTCGATCTTTTGTAATCGTTTTGTCAAACTGGATTGTGTCATAAATAAAACACTTGAAGCTTTAGTGATATTTGGATACCGATATAATGTATCGAGAATAACCCAATCACTTTCTTTCATGGAAAACGCCCCTTCAATTCCAAAGTCTGTATTAATCCAAATTCTTTATATAACCCAATCATGATTATATCAAATTGCAAGCTTAAATTCCAGCATAACTGCTTATTCTGATAAAAAGTTATTATATAAAAAAGAGCATCCAAAACTATTTTTTACGTAGTTTGCGATGCTCCCTGAATTCTCATATTATATTTCAAAATATTCAACAACAGCTGATAAATAAGTCAGCACATTTGTAAATGTAGTTCTGTCCATTTTTCCTGTCTTCCAAATCCCTCTCAATCTATTTGCAGGATAGTTTATTTGAGAAAGAATTCTTCTTGCCTTCTCCTAAAATCCCAAAGAACAGAATTCGCCGGTTCCTCTACCATATCATAAGTAATAACGCTGCCCGCCTTTACATCAACTTTAAGTTTATTACCGTTGAGCATATGCGCAGGAATTGGGCTAGAACCAGATTTTCTTGCAGCCGGAGCAATGAATGACTGCAAGTTCGTATCACGATCAGTACCGCAAACAGTACCAGCTGAAAGATCCCTTGCTGCTCTTCGAGCAAGATCAAATCTATGAATATATTCTTTAGCTCCGGTATCAATTCCAAGCATTGCAGCACTCATCAGAGATGTAGAAGATTCCACTCCACACAGATGATATGGATGGGCAATTACAGCTACCGAATTATCATAGTTTCCTATAAGGCCTTTTGTTGTCAAAATCATCTGAGAATACGCGTTATTACTTCTTACAACAAGATAAACGCCGCCGCCCATACTTGCTTCTTCTTTACGGCGCAAACATGTTATAAGATCTATAATACCCTCTTTTTTATATATCCCACCATTCTTTTCACTGCAGTAAGCAATAGGTATTTCATTTACTCTTAAAGTCCCTTGATGAAGTGTTTCCACATCCGGACAAAGACCAGTAGCATTAGCTATCATAACAATTTCACAAAAGTCAAATCCTGCAGCTTTAGGAAGTCCACCAAGGATTTCGTTTCTCTTTTGTAAGTATTCTTCAGCTTTGCCCTCGGGTATGAATTCAAGATATTTAGCATTTTCAGGAGAAATATTTACAACTACTGGTTCAGGAATACCTTTTTTTTCATCAGCTGGATGCGTGACAGTTCCTGCTTTTTCATCATATATAAATTCTCCGTCACGTGATTTGCCAGCACTAACAACTTCTAACCCGATTATACGGGCCCATTCTACCAGCTGCATTAGCAGTGCAGGCTGATCACCATCAACAGGCGTGTAAACCAAATCCTTTTCCTTGAACATTTTGTATAATACGGGCCCAATAACAGAATCTGTATCCTTAGTAATCATTACTAGATGTTTATTCTTTTCAAGTGCCAATTTGGCATGATACGCACCAGCTTCAGGAACGCCAGTTGCTTCGGCTACTACATCAATATCAAGATCAAAAATGATATCCGGATTGTCAGTAACCACATATTTTCCTTGTTTTATAGCTGCTTTAGCTTCACACACGGTTTTGCAAGAGCAAATATCACTGTCTGGGATATTTGCTTCCCGAAATGCTTTTTTTGCATTCGCAATATTTGTATCCGCAACAGCATTAATAGTCAAATACTTATTGAACACAGATTGCGTCACAATAGCAGTACCATAATTCCCTCCCCCTACCAATGCAGCTTTTACACTGCTTTGCTTTGCAAGCTTTTCAAAAGCATGATGATATAACATAATACAATCCCCTTTATCCTTTTTTAGATTACACACTGCACAGAATATCTATAAATTTTCTAAAACATTCCTTATTGTTATATTGTATCTGAAACCTATTTGTATGTAAAATTGCTTTTTGTTATTCAACGTCATTCCAAAATTTCATAATGCATTGTTATTTTATCTTTTTCAAAGCAATATTTATGTATAGATCTGTTTAAATAGTATTATTCTACATAAACTATATATGTACTCTAAGTAATATTAAAAAGGTGGCGTAAATATGCGTGCTGCAATTATGGGTGCAGGCTTGTCCGGATTAACTTGTGCGTACATTTTAGAAAAATACGGATATAATTTTGACATATTTGAAGATAGAACCTGCATAGGCGATCGATTTGTAAACGGTGAAATAATTATGGAAATCCTGGACCGGCCTGTTCAAGATATCTTTTCACTGCTTTCAATGGAGCATGGATTGTACCTTAAAGCAACCAACGTCATTAATAAAATCATGATAAATTCTCCAAAAGAAACTGCAGAGATTGAAGCATTTGTAGGCTATATCACTATAAGAGGCAGGCATGAATACTCTCTGGAAAAGCAGATTGCCGCAAACCTAAAAAAGAGCATCTATTTCAACAGCCAAAAGACTATTGAAGATTTACTATATGATTATGATAAACTAGTTTTAGCTACCGGTGATGGAAGCTATTCAGAAAAACTTCAGAACTATACTACGCATATTCGTGTTAATCTAAAGGGTGCAACGATAGAAGGCTCCTTCGATCCTCATACTGTTATTGCCTGGCTTAATAATAATTTTGCACCCCAAGGTTATGCGTACCTTATTCCTTTTAATTCACGGGAAGCTAATGTAGTAATCGGCTATCCTAATTATGAGCACAACAAGAAATATGATATTGACAAACTGTGGACCAATTTCTTAAACAGCTTTAATTTTAGATTTCGTGTCACTGACCAATTTCAGATAACAAATTATCAAATAGGTATTTCTGATAAATGCAAAGTAGGCAATATATTGTTTACCGGAAATTGTTTTGGTACCATCATGCCTTTTTTAGGCTTCGGTCAAAATGCAGCAATGCTTACCGGTATCTATGCTGGATTAGATATCTGCGACAAGGGTAAATATGAAAAACATTTGAAAACTTTAAGAGCCAGCTATTTTGATTCATTGGCATTACGAAAAAAATTAGAAAAAATGAATAATGATGATTATGATACATTAGTCAGACTTCTTAAATCCCCTATTGGAAAACAAATATTTACAAATAAAAAATTTAATTTTCTTAAATATGCTGCAAAGGTGTCAAAAATGTTAGATAGGTATGACAAGACACCCCAGCTTTAACACATTATATATTTTTCTTAAGCTCCATTCATAGATATCTTTTTGTCTTCATCACATACGATTAATCTTCTGACTTTATCAACGACTGTTCGAAGTAATATTTTCCGCCCCCACAAAGTTGAAAGATGTCTTAGTGTTTCATATGCATAGGTTAGGTCTAATTCCCTGCCATCATACGCATGTTCAAGTAATAGTGAGCGATCTTTTGAGGATACTTCCATCACTTTAATGTGTGGAATACTTGCCACTCCTGTCGTTCTGACAATCGTATCCCGTATCTTCTCCCATCCCTGTTCATCTGCCACCTCTTCTATAATATAGTCTGTTCCTTTTTTGTTATATTGGAATAAATTCATCTCTTGGCATAATTCTTCAGTGAGATATCTTCTTATAAAAGACTCATCCCGCTCAAACTGCCTTACTTCAAACACTTTTTCTCTTCCATAACGTCTTTCTATATCATTAAAGATGGTATATCCCATATAATAGGGATTAAGTCCTCCTACCCACGGACGAATAATTTGATTGTGTCTGGTTAAAAACTCCATATGAAGCTCTTGCGGAAGTCCAAGTTTATTTAAAATATTATAATGCCAATAACTAGCCCATCCTTCATTCATAATTTTGGTCTCAATCTGCGGAATAAAATACTTGGCTTCTCGAATTACAATCGTTAAAATATCCTTCTCCCAGTCCTCCAACTGACCATATTCCAGCACGAATCCTACAAGATCTTCAGTAGGCTCTAACGGAACCCTGCGCAAATCAGGAAAAGGAATAACCTTCCTTGTTTCCAGCGGATTTCTTACCTTAATTTTTTCAAAATACCTATCCAATAATCTTTTTTTCATTTCCTGTTCAGAGAGCTTTTTCTCACCAATCACTCTTATAGTTTGAA
Organism: Clostridia bacterium; assembly: GCA_050251575.1. Classification (GTDB taxonomy): domain Bacteria; phylum Bacillota; class Clostridia; order SK-Y3; family SK-Y3; genus X23. The sequence goes on along the minus strand of JBFWMP010000023.1, from coordinate 7,448 downwards.
ATCTTAACGCATGAGCGGCATCTAGTATTCGTTCTACATTCTGATACCCTATACTGGGGTCTTGAATATAACTTCTGATTCTATTTGCATGATTTTTGAATGTTTCTACTGTCATACGCGCTGAAGTACCTTCTGCAAATATTCGATTGTTTTTAAAGAAATCATTGTGTGCATACACATGAGCCATTGTAAGAACCTGAAGCAGTAGACTATTGTCTCTCATAAGATAGGCAATACATGGATTTGAATTGATAACCATCTCGTACGGCAGTCCCTCAAGATTATAGGAATAGAACGTCTTTTTCTTTTCATATGCTTTCCCATAGCTCCAATGAGGATAATGTGAAGGCATCCCTACATAAGCTTCATAACAAAGCATATCTTCGTAACTACAGATTTCAAATTCCTGCATGTAGAAATCTAACCCTTCAGTTTTTACGATTCCTTCAATCTTATTATTCCATTCTTCAAGCTGTGCCATTGTATACTCCATCATAATTTGTCATCATTCCTTAAGCGCACCTTCCATATCTATGAGCTTTCTAAGTGCAGGAATAACATCCTCCTTTTTTGACATTGTTACGATTGAAAAATTAGGATACTTAACCTTCTTTGCAAATTCCTCACGTATGGTGCTTGTAAGTGTATAGTATCCTAATGCAATCTCCCCGTATCCAAAAAGATTGCATATTTGACATAGTTGCTTAGCACACTCTACAGCTTTCTGATTATCTTCCATCCAATTATCACCATCACTGCAGTGAAACGCATATATATTCCATATAAGAGGATTATACCTTTCTTCTATAATATCCAACGCTTTCTGGTAGCCACTGCTGATGTACGTGCCTCCAGACTCTCCCTTATGAAAAAAATCATCTTCACTAACTTCCTTTGCCAGTGTAGAGTGTGCTATAAAAGCAATCTCAACATTAACATACTTCAGTTTTATGAACTGGTATAACAAAAAGTAAAAACTTCTAGCCAAATACTTCTTAGTCATATCCATTGACCCGGAAGTATCCATTATACAAATAACTACTGCATTGGATTCTCGTCTTACATCTTGTCTCATACGATAATATCTTAAGTCATCATCCTTAAATGGGAAACGTTTGTGCTCCTCGCATTCCGTATAAAACTCAGGATTTTCAGTCTGCCCTCTATCATAAATTTTCTCCCTTTTTATCTTTTCTATTACACATCGTTTTTTAGCTAAACGCGGAGGAACACCCCTTTTTTGATATCCCAATCTCTTGAATATGGTCTCAGATTCAACTTCTTTAAATTTCTTTCTATCCATGAACGGAAGATTCAAATCTTCAAATAAATAGTCAATCAGTTCTTCAATAGTAATCTCAGTTTCATAGATATCCTCTCCCTCATTACTGCCCGCCTGTTCTTGCCCTTGCCCTTTCTTCATGTTGTCGCTTGAGACTTTATCCCCTCGTTTCTCACTGCCATCTCCCGAACTTACGCCTGGTTTGTTCTTTCCATATATAAATTGATACTCTTTAATACCACGCACAGGAATTTTCACTTTTTTACCTTTACTTTGACCAATAATGCTTTCTTCTGCGATAATGTTTCCTATATTTCTTTTTATTGAATCTTCTACTAACTCACGATGTCTTCTTCTATCTTCTACTGAACGATCTCTCCCTCTGCTGTCAAATTCTCTAAATATGGCCATATACTCACTCCCCACTCCTCACTATCCACTCCCCACTAGATATCAATCTTTCCACAAATTATTTGCGGCATATTTGAGAATCACATTACAGCAATGATCACAATAACCGTTTCTCTTCATTTCTTCCACCATAAGGTCAAACTTTTCATTTTGTTCCCTATCCCTCACCTTTGTACGTGTGATGATTCGGCTCAATTCCCGCACCGAGGAGGTCAACTTTTTTTCAATCGCTTCTTTTAATGGCTCATAACATGCGTAATCTACTTTTGCTCCATTTCTCATCACAAAGAACATATATGCGGTTACATCCTGACGGAATCCACGAGCTGCCATTTCAGTAATCCCTATCTGTTCTTCAATCGATCTTAGAAATTCTTGATCCGGTTCTAATTCTTCACTGGTATTTCTATCCTTAATTTTCGTCTTATTGACATATGCCTCTGCATGATCTAAATAATTATTAAACAAATCTTCCGCCTGTTCCTTATACCCGTGAATAAATGCCTTGGTTACTTCCTTTTCAAGAATCTTATGATATTCTTTCTTAATAGAATCTTGCAGAAAATTGAGATATTTCTTCTTATCATCATCTCCAATAGCCATTTCTTTTACTGCTTTAATCAACGTCTCCAGTACCACAATCGGGTTGATACAATTATGATCCGACTCTGTCATCGCATTATCTAAAACCTTCATAATAAATCTTGTAGAAATACCTGTCATTCCTTCACGCTGCGCTTCTTCTCTGAGTTCAAGGATATCCACTTTCTTGGTGCTGCCTTTTTCAACAATTTCCTCTCCGTTATATATCTTTAGTTTAGTCACTGGATCCACCTTTACTGATGGTGCTAACCGTGTAAGAATGGCAAACATAGAAGCTATTTCTATTGTATGAGGAGCAATATGTGCATCAAACTTACTCTTCTTTAACATTTTATTATAAATCTTTATTTCTTCATTAAGTTCAAGGCAGTATGGTACTTCAATCTTTATGATTCTGTCTAATATAGCTTCATTGGTATGGTCTGCCTTAAACTTATTCCATTCTGTCTCATTGGAGTGTGCTAGAATAACTCCATCAAAATAACTCATGGAACCTTTACCCGGCGAAGGTATGCTTTTTTCCTGGGTTGCAGTAATCATCGCATGTAGATACTCGACTTCATTTTTAAAGACCTCAATAAATTCTACCAAACCCCTATTACCTACATTAAATGCTCCATTCAATGATAATACTCTTGGATCATCCTCGGGATATAAGTCAAGCTTTGAAATGTCCACTGAACCTATAAGAACAGAGCTATCCTGATTATTTGGATCAACAGGCGGCACTACTCCGACTCCTTTTCTTGAACGGATGCTAAAACCAACCGTTTCTACAGGATATTTTTCATATTCTCCATTATATTCTTCTTTTAACTTATACCGACAAACCGGGCACAAGTCTCCTTCAATCTGTATATCAAGTACTTCCTCAAATTGCCTCCTTAAATGTTTTGGAATAAGATGAAGCGGTTCTTCTCTCATCGGGCATCCCTTAATGGCGTAAATAGGTGCACACATCTCTAATGCCTTTTTGAGCGTTTCCATAATAGATGACTTCCCTGCACCTACCGGACCTACCAAATAAAGTACTTGTCTGGACTCTTCCCCCTTCATCGCAGCAGCATGAAAATATCTTACAATTTTCATCAGCGTTTCATCTATACCAAAGAAGTCATCCTTGAAGAAATGATACTTCTTAATGATATTATTGCCATAAATTCTTCTTAGTCTGGAGTTTTCCTCAGTATGAATGGCATCTATCCCCTTTTCAGCAATTAACTCATACATCCTCTGATGCGCCAGCATATACAAGGATGGTTTTTCTTTCAGAACTTCTAGGTAATCAAGTAGGGTCCCTTCAAAGTGCTGCTTATTCTTCTCTAGTCTGTCCTTTTTAATGAGGTCTGTAAATTGTGTCATGATTTGTATTACCTCCTTATTAGGGTGCATTGAATAAAGATCTTCTCTTTCTCTTCATATACGAAATAAATTAAATAGATTTAACTACTCTATAATACATATGTATGATTGCAACAATATTTTAATTACCGTAATATTCAAGACAAACAAGGGGACAGGTAGCGTGTTTGACTCAACTTAGTCAAACACGCTACCTGTCCCCTTGTTTGGTTATCTTTTTATTCCGGTCTTATATTATCTACTTGCCCATAAATACAAAGCGCATCAACAAAACCGTCTTCCCCATACTCAAATACGTGCCATTCCAACTCCTCGAAATGCAATACGGTATCCTTAGATAACATCACCTTTTCGTTTAAACAGTCCTTTGATGGACCTTTTCTTACCCAGCCATTTATAGCATCGATAATATATACTGTTTCTTCTGCGTGTTGATGCGGTTCCATAGGTCCGCTTTCGGCAGAATATTTTGCAAAAGATACTGTCATCTTAGAACTTATGGATGCTGAATCATTTCCCACTACTTTTTGTATGATGCGCCCAGGCAGCCTATCTTGTTTCAAATTCTCTCTTCTCAATACCTTCATCACTTCACTCCTTTACCAATAAAAGCAAGGGATGATTCTAACAGCTTGTCGAATCATCCCTTGATACTGCTTATTTTGATATTAATTATTTAAGAAACTCGCTGTAACCCATGAAGTGTTTACGCTGTACATCAAGTTCTGCCAGAGTATCTTTTACATTAAGTGCCCATGCTTCTTGGAAATTAAATTTTTTATAAGTATCTCCATACTCCGCATCTTTTAAAACAATATCCAAAATAGCTGCATTGGCTTTTTCGATGATATCCGGATCTGTCCCTTTTGGAGCAAGCACGGCATACATTGTATCAATAACCAGTTCTTTAACCCCTGCTTCTTGAGCAGTAGGAACGTCAGGCATACCTGCAGAACGCTTGGACATCAATGTACACATAGCCTTAACATCTTTATTCTCTATATATTCACGAGCAGTAAGATAAGGTACTATCGTAGCATCAACATGACCACCTAGTAATGCAGCCATTCTATCTGCTCCGTCACCGGCATCTACGATTGCAAACTTTGCACCAGAACGTTCAAGCATAACTGAAGCGGCATATACCGCACCACCCATACTAATACCAAATTTAATCTTTCCAGGATTTGCTTCTGCATCTGCAATAAGTTCTTCTAAAGATTTATATTTAGAATCACCTTTCACGATAATTACTTCTCCGCTTTGTCTGCCATAAATTGCTACAGGGTCAAAAGCGTTGTAACCAAAATCTACTAGTCCCGAAGCTTCATTAGCACTTAAAGCTGCCGTATTTGTAACGATAAAAGTATATCCATCAGGTTTAGCATCTTTACCCTGTGTCATTGCGATAGAACCATTTCCTCCTGTAACATTCGTTACTATAAATGGCTTTCCTAATTTTGTTTCAAGATTCTTTGAGATCAATCTTCCGTTATAATCTGTATCTCCGCCGGCTCCATGAGTCATAATAATATTTACAGTTTTTTCTGGCCATTTTTTAGCCGCTTCACTAGGTCCTTCGGGAGCTTTCGTCTCGGCAGGTGCTTTTGTCTCAGCGGGAGCTTTCGTCTCGGCAGGTGCTTTCGAAGCTTCTTCTTGCTTTGGAGCACAACCTGCAAATAATCCCATTAACAATGTGACCGTACAGATTACTGATAATAATTTTTTCATCACAAATGCCTCCTCTTTAATCTTTTTATTTTTTGTTTTTATATTATAAAGGCAAATACCACTCTAGTACTTACCCAATAATATCATCAGACACTTTTCATATTTTCACGTTTTGTACTTCTAAGAGAAAATACTATTACTAGAATGGTGATAATAAAGAACACAATTGCTATTGGCTGCTGAAATACTGCGTATGGACTTATCTGTGCATGCTGTACTACTCGGCGAAAGTTAAGTTCAAATATAGGCCCTAAAATAAATCCAAGAATCATAGGAGGTAAAGGAAACTTTGCTTTAATAAAGCCATATCCCAATATTCCAAATACTAACACAGTCCATACATCAAACATACGATTATTGGCTCCAAAAGCCCCTACGATACAAAGAACAATGACTACGGGAAGTAAATAACTTTTAGGAATTTTAAGAATTCTCATAAATATTCTCATTCCCCAAAACTCGAGTATCAGCATTGCAACTGATGCTAAAAGCATTGCTGTATATATTCCATAAACAACACTTCCACTTTTTTGGAAAATCAACGGACCAGGTGCAACATTATGTATCATAAGTCCTCCAAGCAGCATCGCTGTGGCAGAATCTCCGGGTATACCAAGTGTAAGCAGCGGGATCATTGCCCCTCCAATAGTTGCATTGTTTGCTGTTTCTGAAGCAACTATACCGTCAATTATGCCTGTACCAAATTTTTCGGGATACTTAGACTGGTTCTTGGCAACAGTGTACGCAAGCATGCAAGATATTCCTCCGCCGATACCCGGGAGAATCCCTACTCCAAGTCCTATAAATGCTGACCGTAAAGAATTATAAAGCTGGCTAAAAAATTCCTTAAGTGAAAAGCCAAAGCCCTTAATTCTTACATCCGTCTTCACAGTGTAATCATCAGACTCCAAGGTCTTCTCAGCTGTTGCAAGTACTTCTGTCATCGCATAAAGTCCTATTAACAGCACCAAAAGAGAGAACCCACCATTTAATTGCACATTACCAAAGGTAAACCTTTTCGCTGCGTCTATCGGAGCTAGTCCGACTGTTGCAAGCATTACGCCAATAAGCGCACTGGTTAAGCCTTTTGGTAAATCTTTGCCTGTAAGCGTTATAACCAAAGATAAAGAAAACATTGCAAGCGCACAGTATTCAAAAGGGCCAAACTTGATTGCTATTTTTGCTAGTACTGGAGATATGATAAGCAGCATAGTCAAACCGAAAATCGTACCTAAAAATGAAAATACAATTCCCGCTCCAAGAGCTTTTCCTGATTCTCCTTTTTCCGCCATAGGAGACCCATCAAAACAAGTTGCCACTGAAGATGGCGTCCCGGGAATATTTAGGAGTATGGCTGCTATAAGCCCACCGGATATTCCTCCGATATAAAGTGCTACAAGTACGGACATGCCCGCTATCGGCGTCATAACATAGGTCAGCGGAAGACACATCGTGATGGCCATTGTTGCAGTAAGTCCTGGCAAGGAGCCAAAAATAATTCCTATCCCTACCCCTGCAAATATTAATAATAGTATCATAGGATCTGATAATACAGAGATTATACCCTCGATTACAGCAGTATTCATTTGATCACCTCAAATTTTTATAATGGTAATAGTCCTCCGGGAAGGATGATATTAAGTCCTTTTACAAACACGAAATATGTTGTTATGGAAAATATGACAGCTATCACAGCCGTAATATCATACCTTCTTTTTTGTGGATGAGTCATGATAATAATTTGCAAAAATAGATAAATCATTGTCATGATAATAAATCCTACGGAGCTTAAAAGAAGTATATATACAGCTACAATGATAAATGTACCAATAACCGGATAGTTTTTTTTCCAAAAGTCTGCTAAATTGAATTTTATAGTATCAACATTGCCAGCTGCCCTTGCTTCTTGCATGCCTTTCAAACCTCTTATTAATATTATCAAGGCTAATAAAAGCAGACAGATTCCCCACACTTTAGGCATTGTACCCGAATTTACAATAGATTTACCAAGTCCACTGAATACCCTAATAGAGAATGAACTAATAAAATAAAATATTGC
>JBFWMP010000022.1:26587-29529 GCA_050251575.1 Clostridia bacterium | reverse complement strand
AGTCATCAAGGTGGATTTGGATGGAAGAACAGTAGCCATGTGGGGTGACAAATGCGGCAAGTGGACAAATTCTATAGCAGGGTAAGGTAAATAAATAAACCGGGTGAAAGCCCGGCTTTATTTATTTATTTTGGTTCGATGCATAATATGAAAATAATGCGGCGCAATGTATCGCAATTTTGCATTGGTTGTGTCGGTTGTCATCCTGAGCGTATGCGAAGGATCTTATGTTTTAAAGCTCAAAGATTCTTCACTGCGTTCAGAATGACAGGTACCCTCCACATACCATGGATTCTGGTGTCGTAGGGACGTATGGCAATACGTCCGCTAAACTGTATTTCCGGTTTTCGGTCGTATATCCATACGACCCTACATGTGATATATGTGTCATCCTGAACGTAGTGAAGGATCTTATACATAAAACTCAAGATTTTTCACTGCGTTCAGAATGACAAATAACGTCGCAATATTCTACTGATGCGTACTAATATCAACAGCAACTTGAAGCATAAACTATTATTTAAAAATATGTTCATATTTTTTCAATAACAGCATCAGGGGATAACCAAGCCCGTAACATGCAATCAGCTGACCTAAACCGACCCATCCCATTATCACAAGCAATGGTGCACTCATTTCCGGGTCGTTCATGAAGATATAATAGAGAAAGGTGCCTACAATCAAAGCATTTACAATGACAGGTGGAAAGGGCACCAACCATTTATACTTTCTGACTAAATAAGATAAAGATGCTGCAATAAGTGTAGCCAGACTTCCAAATACTATATCGGCAAGGCCCATGCCACCGTAAATATTTGCAAGTAGACATCCGACAAATAAGCCGGGGATGGCAGCAGGTGTAAAAAAGGGAAGGATGGTTAATGCTTCAGATATTCTGACCTGCATAATGCCATAGCTAAACGGTGCGAATGCAATGGTCAGCACTGCATAAATTGCTCCGATTAATGCAGCTTGGACTAAAAACTTTGTACTTTTCATATTTTATTACCTCCGTAGTTTTATTTATAGTCAGGATGGTTTCGAACTGACTCTTAATTATTTTAAAGCTCATGAGCATAAAAAGCAAGAATAATTATAGTATATCAAGGATTTGGCAAAAATCATGGAACCTTTTTTAGGCTTTATGCGTCTAATGATATTAGCAAAATCACAGAGATATAAGGGGTTGTTAATGTGTTTAAGCGAGTATCCATGTTATTTATAACTTGTATGGTACCATTTGTTTTTTTAACTGCTTGCGCTTCTGCAAATAGGGTAACTGCAGTCAGTACAGCACTGCCGTTGGGAGAACTTGCTGTTAAGTCTGTTACTCATGATGCAGATAAAGCATTAAAAGTAGGAGATAAGGTGCATATTAAAGTGGAAGTAGAAAATTTTGACCCTCAAATGTCTGCTAAAAGGGGAATTGTAGAAATTTTTGCCAGAATAGCAAATCAGCAGGGAGAAGTTCTATTAAGAAATGATGGTATGCTAGGAGATACGACGGCAGACGATAGCCTATTCGAAGGCGAATATACAGTAACAGATAAAAGCAAGCGTGTCGTAGATGGAAAGATAGTGGTGAATACTTATAGAGAAGAAGTGTTCTCAGAAAAAAAAATAACCATTCAACCGTAAAAAAATTTGATTCATTATTTAAAAAGTCTTGAGTCGCATTGTTTTAAAGAATATGAACGATATCTTCCAATATTGTTCATATTCTTTTTTATTACAATAAAAAGTATAATGATAATACAAAGTTTACGTAATCTTGTTAACCGTTTAACATGGGGGTGAGAAAATCTCAGCCTATCAGGATGAGTAAAGTCACGCCTTGGCGAGAATCTATAATATGCTAAAATTAAGGTATACAAACCGCTATTAAAAATTTTTTGGGGAGGTTAAATGATGAAAAAGATTGCAATTATTTTGAGTGTGGTTATGTTGGTAAGTCTTTTGTTTGCCGGTTGTGGGGCTAAAAAGGCAGAGCCGGCACCTCAACAGCCTGCAGGACAATCTAAATCGGAACCAGCTAAAAAAGAAGATGTAAAACCTATTGTATTAAAAGGTGTTACAAACAATCCTAAGGATAGTGGACATTACAGAGGACTTGAAATTTTTAAAAAGATCGTTGAAGAAAGAACAAATGGCAGAGTATTAGTTGAACTGTATAGTGATGGCGTTCTTGGTGATGAAGAACAAATGGTAGAAGGTATGAAGATGGGCACAGTTGACGTTATGATGGCAGCAGCTGCAAAATACGCTAACTTCGTTCCTGAAATGGACATTTACAGTCCACCATATACGTTTAAAAGCTGGGATCACTTGAAAGAAGTTATGAACAGTGATGTTGACAAGAAGATAGTTCAAGCTGTCAAAGAAAGAACCGGAGACATTTATTTAGGACTTTTCACTGATGGAAACCGTAATGTATTTACAAGAAAGCCCGTTAAATCTCTTGCTGAAATGAAAGGTATAAAATTAAGAACAATGACAGGTCCTAATGAAACAAATTCATGGACAGCATTAGGTACTAACCCAACTCCTTTGGCATATACCGAATTATATGCTGCACTTCAGGCAGGAGTTGTTGATGGTGCGGAAAATACAATGACTTCATTGCTTGGCATGAAGTTCCATGAAAGTTGTAAATATGTATTAAAGACCGGTCATAATTACCTGGCATTGCCATTCTTTATCAGCGGTAAGGCATTGGAAAAAGTTCCGGCAGATCTGAGAGATATCGTTGTTCAAGCCGGTAAAGATACTACTAAAGAGCAGATAGATATGGCAATAAAGTTTGATTTAGAAAATGAAGAAAAACTTAAAAAAGACTATGGTGTAACCATGTATGACTTCAGTAAAGAAGACTTGGAAAAAGCGCTTGAACTGGTTAAGCCTGTACATGATGAAAACGCAAAGAGAATAGGCATGGAAAAAGA